>CAJOIN010000100.1:6477-10060 GCA_905234515.1 uncultured Selenomonas sp. | reverse complement strand
CCTGCTACCAATTGGTCTTCAAAGGCGGAACTGGTGTACTTGAAAATGACACCGGACAGCACCAATAAGCCCACGATGACCACCGGCAGTACAACCATCAATATCTCGGTTTTCACCGTCCGCCGGCCGCCCATGGATTTGATATCGATTTTAGCCATGAGAAAACCTCCTTATCCATAAGTCCTGTTGGTGATAATATTCTAAGCAGACGGGAAAAAACCTGCCGCAGCAGAAACTAAATTTTCCTTTTCCAAAAAAGAAATAGCGCCCTGCCAAAACAGGCAGGGCGCTGGGGATTAAGGAACTTTCTTTATGTAAAGTTAAGTGGGAATCAAGCTTATTTCTTTAAGAGGTCGCCGCCGGCAATGCCCGGAGTGGTCATCTGCTCGGGGGACAGTACATGCTCCATGTACTCCTTGGTGAGCCAGCCCTTCTCCAGGATAACTTCCTTGATGGGCTTGCCGGTGTTGTATGCCTCCTTGGCCAGGGCTGCACTCTTCTCATAGCCGATATGGGGCAGCAGGGCGGTGACGATGCCTACGGCGCCATCCAGCCACTTCTGGCACTGCTCGCGGTTGGGCTCCAGGTCGATGAGGAGCTTGTCCACGAAGGTGTTGACTGCATTGGTCATGTAGTTCAGGGAGTTGAACATATTGAAGGCCATGACAGGCTCCATGACGTTCAGCTCGAACTGGCCATTCTCTACGCCCAGGGACAGAGCCAAATCATTGCCGATAACCTGATAGCAGGCCTGGTCAAGAACTTCTGCGATAACCGGGTTCACCTTGCCGGGCATGATGGAGGAGCCGGGCTGACGCTTGGGCAGCTTCAGCTCGTTGAGGCCGCAGCGGGGACCGGAAGCCATGAGGCGGAAGTCATTGGCCATCTTGATGAGCACCAGGGCCGTCACCTTCATGGCGCCAGAGAGATCTGCAAAGCCGTCGGTGTTGTTGGTGGCATCGATGATGTTGTCAGCGGTGACGTAAGTCTCACCAGTGACCTCAGACAGGGTCTTGGCCACAGCCTTGATGTACTCAGGCTCAGCATTGAGGCCGGTGCCTACAGCGGTGCCGCCCATGTTCATGGTATGGAGTCCCTGAAGAGCAGTCTCGATGCGCTTCACGCCGCGGCGGACGGAAGAAGCATACATGCCCATTTCCTGGCCCAGGGTGATGGGCACAGCATCCTGCAGGTGGGTACGTCCCATCTTCAGGATATCCTTGAACTCCACAGCCTTTTTATCCAGCTCATCTGCCAGGCGGTTCAGGGCTGCAACGAGCTTCTTGCCCTTGTAGTTGGCGCATACCTTGATGCCCGTGGGGAAAGAGTCATTGGTGGACTGGGCCATGTTGGCATGGTTGTTGGGGGAAATGATGTCGTAGCGGCCGCGTGCCTCACCTTTCAGCTCCAGGGCGCGGTTGCAGAGGACTTCATTCACGTTCATGTTGATGGAGGTGCCTGCGCCGCCCTGGATGGGGTCCAGGGGGAACTGGTCCAGCAGCTTGCCGGCGATGATTTCGTCAGCAGCCTGCACCAGCAGGTCACCGATTTCCTTGGACAGGCGGCCCGTAGACATATTGGCAAGGGCTGCAGCCTTCTTGACCTTGGCCATGGCCTGCACGAACTCAGGGTCAATGGTCTGTCCGGTGATATGGAAATTCTCCTTGCCCCTCAGGGTCTGCACGCCGTAGTATACGTCATCCGGTACCTGAAGATCGCCCAGAAAATCATGCTCTGTCCTCATTTTTGTCCACGTTCCTTTCTTTATGAAACAGATAGTGAATGATAACCACTTATTATCGTTTTATAGTTTTTTCTTAACTTTGGTTTGATTGTATCATGTATACAAAATACAGTCAAGTACATTTTGCCGAATTTGTTCACTCTGAAAAAACAATGAAAAAATGGTACGGACTGGCAACTGCCAGCCCACCAGCATCGGCTGCAACACCAATCCGTACCACCAAATCACTTAATCAGAGATAACCGAACATGCCCATGAGCGGCAAGCCAAGGCCCAGCCAAGCTACCAGGTGCAGCACGGTGATGATGAAACCAAGTCTCCACCACTGGCCCTGGTCCATAAAGCCTGCGCCAAAGAAGATAGGAGTAACGCCGCAGCCGTAATGGGTAAGGAAGGAAGCGGAGTTAGCCAGGCAGGCGAAGAGAATCATGACGCCCAGGGCAGGAGCTCCCGCTGCCACCAAAATGACAGCGAAGGCTACGAAGAGGGCCATGATATGCGCGGAGTTGCTGGCCAGCACATAGTGGGCAAAAGTGTAGATGATGGACAGCACAATCAGCATCATGAGCCAGCTCATACCGGCGAACTGGGCTGCCATGGTATCTGCAAACCAGTTCATCAGGCCGAACTTGGAAAGATAGGACGCCATATTTACCAGCACGCCCATCCATACCAGCACGTCCCAGGCTCCCTTTTCGGAAGCGATGTCATCCCAGGTCAGGATGTTGGTGAGCAGCATGATGGACACGCCGCCCAAAGCCACGAAGGTGTTGTCGATGGTGTGAAGATGCCCGTTGGTTGCCCAAAGGAAGAGAGCGCCCAGGAAGATAAAGACCAGAATCCATTCCTTGGTGGTCATGGGCCCCATATGGGAAAGCTCTTTGTGGGCCATTTCCTTGGTCTCGGGCATGGTGGTGAGCTCAGGCTTAATGAGCTTGTAAAGGATATAGGGAGTGATTATCGTCAGGAGCAGGCCGGGAATAATGCAGCAGATGAACCAGTCTCCCCAGCCGATGCTCTGGCCGAAGGTATCCTGGGCCAGCTTGTTGGCCAGCACGTTGTTGGAAGCGCCGGTCATGAAGATACATGCGGAGGTGATGACGGCGCAATAGGAACTGAAAATCAGGAAAGCGCCGGTCTTGCGGAGCTTCTCCTCATCGGGCCTGGAGCCCAAGGTTTCGCAGATGGAGCGGACGATGGGATAGACGATACCGCCGCCGCGGGCCGTGTTGGACGGCGTAAAGGGGGCGATGATGAAGTCGGTGGCGCTCATGACATAGGCCACGGACAAGGTGCTGCCGCCAAACTTGGAAAGCAGGATGTAAGCGATACGGCGGCCCAGTCCCGTTTTAATGAAGCTGATGGCAAACATGAAAGCGGAAACGATGAGCCAGATGGTGCCGTTGGCAAAGCCCTCCAGGGCCTGGCCGGCCTTCATAATGCCCAGCAGGGGCAAGAGGGTCATGCCGATGATGGAGCAGGCGCCGATGGGCATGGGCTGCAGTATGAAGCCTGCAATGGTCGCCGCGAACACAGCCAAAAGTCCCCAGGCCTGGGCAGAAACACCCTCAGGCGCAGGGATGAACCAAATAATGGCACCTATCGCGACGCAGATAATGCCTCGCATTAGCTTGGACATAAATGATTCCTCCTTTTGATGAAACAGAATGAATAAATGGACAAGCAACGTAAAATTGCTCCCCGCCCCCCTTTCCTTTAAGGGCGGATTGATTTATGATATTACTGACAGTATTAGAGTAACTATGCCCCTATAAAAAACTACAAAATTCTAACCATTTATTAAGAAAATTGCCCCATACTTTTTATTTATTGTATACA
>CAJOIN010000100.1:0-6449 GCA_905234515.1 uncultured Selenomonas sp. | reverse complement strand
GCAGCTTTCCTTGCGCCATCCCGACGGGACTGGCTGATTTTCCTCTTTATGCTCATAATGGTTCCCCTGGCAGGAGAGCCCAAGATACACCCCTTCACCGGGGACTTTGAGAGCTTCCGGGTCAGCTTCGGCTCCCCGGTGTTCCTGCTTTTCCTGCTGTGGCTGCAGGCCTTTCCCCGCCTCTTTACGGGCTTTATGGCGGGGCTTGCCGTCATGTTTTTCCGCACCTGGCTGGATGTCAGCTTCGGCGGGGCCATCTTTGCAGATGCCCTCTACAGCCATATACCCAATTTCTTCTATTATTTCTTCTACGCCTTCTTCTTCGCCCTGCCCAAGGTGGAAACAAACAGCATCTACAAGCTGGCCCTTATCGTGGCCTTTTGGGCGGTGGTGGCAGAGGTCTTTGCCAGCATTGCGGAGCTGGCCGCCATGAATTTAATGGCAGCGGGCAAGCACATGGAGTTCACCAGCGGCATGCTGCTGCGGCTGATTTACATCGCCATCCTGCGCTGTTTCTTCATTCTATCCTTTTTCTTCCTCTTTCAGCTCTACACCACAGAAGTGCGGCTGGACAGAAAGACCAAGGAAAGCCGCCGCCTTACCCTCCTGATTTCCGGCCTCTATGAGGAGGTCTTCCAGCTGCGCGCCACCTTCAAGCACGCCGAGGAAGCCACCCATGACTGCTATCAGATTTATAAGTCCATTTCCGGGCAAAGCACCAGCATAACCAGACAGGAGGCCGCTCAGGAAATGCTCAGAGTGGCGGGCATGGTCCACGACATAAAGAAGGAAACCCAGCGCATCTACGCCGCCCTGTCCGAACTGACGGTGAACAAGCACGTGGAGGACTATCTGCTGCCGGAAAGCATCCTGAAGCTGCTCATACACACCGAGGAACGGTACGCCCTCCAGCTGAACAAAAACATCCGCTTTTCCTACCAGGTGTCTCCCCTGCTGCCTCCTCTCCATGTCTTTACGCTTTTATCCCTGCTGGGAAACCTGGCGGCCAACGCCATAGAGGCCATCAAGGAGCGCGGCATCATCATTATTTCCTTTGATGAAGAAAACGACCAGCTGCTGCTAAAAGTACAGAACACAGGCAGCTTCATCAGCCCCCGGCGGCTGCAGCAGGTTTGCCGGCCTGGCTACACTACAAAATTCGACAGCGAGGGCCGGGCCTCTTCCGGAGTGGGGCTTAGCTACGTCCAGCAGCAAGCCCAGGCCTTGGGAGGCTCTTTCCAGATAGAGTCCGACGGCAGGGAATGGGTCTGCTGCCGCCTGAGGCTCCCCCTTTCAGCCCTGCGCCAGCAGCCCCGTACCGAAAACAGCCCCCTCCCCTCCCTCAAAGAAGCCGCCCTCAGGGATGCAGCCCGGGCAGCCTTGGAAGAAGAACAGCAGGAAAACAACGCGAAAGGAGAATTCCTATGAATTTCGCCCTGATTGATGACGACGAAGCTGTCCGCTCCATGCTTCAGGATATTATAGAAGATTATGACCTGGGCACGGTGGTACTGTCCCTGCCCTCTGCCGTGGAGGTAACCGGGGAACTGCTCAGGCGGCAGGATATCCAAATCCTCATTATCGATCTGCTGATGCCCGGGGAAAGCGGCACAGAAGCCGTCACCCGCCTGGCTGGGGAATTCCCCGGCAAAATCATCATGTTGTCCCAGGTGGAAAGCAAGGACATGGTGGGCAGCGCTTACGAAAGCGGCGTGGACTACTATATCACCAAGCCCCTGAACCGCAACGAAATTGTCTCCGTGCTGAAAAGCGTCAGCGAGCACCTGCGCCTTTCTGCCTTCGCCCAAAACCTGCAAAACTCCCTGGCAGGCCTCTCCCCCCAGAATCTCCCCAAGGAGACAGCCCCCAAAAGCCTGCGCCGGGAAGCAGAAGGAAAGCTCCGGGAGCTGGGCATCTCCTCGGCAGTTGGCGCCACCGATATGCTGGATATCCTGAATTATCTTGAGTCCCCGGCCGCCGCGACAGAAAGCAAGTCAGGCAGCCTGCCCCCCTTAAAGGCCATCTTCAGCGCCGTGGCAGAAACCCGTGGCACTGACCCGGTGCGGGAAAGCAAGGCCATGGAGCAGCGCCTGCGCCGTACCATCTTCCAGGCTCTGGTTTCAGTGGCAGGCATGGGCATCGTTGACTGCACCAACCCCAAATTCGAGGATGCCGCCCCCCTTTACTTCGACTACGCCGACGTGCGCCTTATAATGAAGGTATTGGAAAATGACCAGCGCCCCCAAATGAGCCAGGTCAGGATAAACATCAAGAAATTCCTCCAAGCCCTTTGGGATGCCTCCAAACAGAACAAGGCATAAAAAATTTCCCAGACAAGCTAGTTACCTGTCTGGGAAATTTTTTATTTTGCATCATTTCTGGGACCGAAATTCCTGGAACATAGCCGAGGCCAAAGCCCCCATGATGGCCCGGTACTTCTCGGCATCCTGGAACAGCCGGGTGTATGTCTCCGTGCTCTCCATATAGGCCTCCTGGGCCGTATCATCGAAGATCCCTGGGAAAACGTTGCCCACAAACATCTGCTCCCCGCTATTCCTGGCCGCCTTTTGCAGTTTCTTGTTCTGCCGGAGCTTTTCATGGAGGGTGGTGATGACCACCCGGTCCCCTTCGGTGAACTCCCCAAGATACTGCTCATTGATTTTGGCAATAACTTCCTCCAAAGGGGTCAGAGTTTCCTCCTTCTTCAGAGGCTTCTTGAGCTTGGCAGAGCCGTACTCCCCCTTTTGCTCCTTCACCAGCTCTATGGAGCCGCTGAAGGTCTTTTGCAGGTTGTAATACTCCAGCCGGACCCGGTTCCCCAGATCAAAGGGAATCTCCGGGTCACTGGGTAGGATTTTCACCAGATAAGAGCAGAAAATGTACTCCTTGTGCAGGGGCTTATCGAACATACGGGCAATCTGGGTGATGTAGGCATACCACTTCACAAAGCTGCGGGAGAGTTTCCGGAACTGGTAACGCTGCTCCTGATTGAGGTCGTTGTACCTTTGCTGTACCGGCAGCAGGACATTGGTGATGGCCGCCTGAGTCTTGTTTGCCTTGCGGGCATTTTCGTCAAAGTAAATCTTGCTGACGTTTTCGATGTCGGCCTCATCATATATTTTGTAATCCCGCAGCATTTTCTGAACCTTGTAGATAAGGTCAGTATTCAGCTCCTCCTCAAGATATGTCTCCTGATAGAAGGGCTGGAACGCCTTCAGAATCTCTTCCTTGGTGTTGACGAAATCCAGGATATAGGTGTCTTCCTTGTCCGGGTGCATGCGGTTCAGACGGGAGAGGGTCTGTACTGCCTTGACCCCTTTCAGCTTCTTGTCCACTATCATGGTGTGGAGCAAGGGTTCGTCAAAGCCCGTCTGGTACTTCTCCGCCACAATGAGGATATGGCCCTCATCATGGAAAACCTGCTTGGTCTGTGCCTCTGAAACATGGTTCCCGGCAGCATCCACATTGAGGCCGCTTTCCGTATACTCCTGGCCGCTCTCCTCCTCCGGATCTTTAATACTGCCGGAAAAAGCTGCCAGAATTTCAATATCATCATAGTGATGGGCTGCCAGATACCGCTTGATTTCGTGGAAATAACGCACCGCAGCCAGGCGGGAGGAGGTAACCACCATCATCTTGCCCTGGCCCTTTATCTTTTGTTTGGTGACCTCCCGGAAAGTCTCCACAATCAGGGCCGACTTCTGCTGAATGTTGTAGGGGTGGAGCTCGCTGAAGCGGCGAATAAGCTTCAGGGCCTTGGACTGGGGCACATCAGGATTTTCCGTCACATTCCTGGCAATCTGATAGCAGGTCTTGTAGGTGGTGTAATTGGCCAGCACATCGAGGATAAAGCCCTCTTCAATGGCCTGCCGCATGGAGTAGATATGGAAGGGGTGGAAGGAGCCGTCCTCATATTCCTCCCCGAACTGCTCCAAAGTCTTTTCCTTAGGCGTAGCGGTAAAGGCAAAGAAAGACAGGTTGGCATGACGGCCATGGGCAATCATTTCCTTCACCAGCCGGTCTTCACTGTCCAGCAGTTCCTCCTCGGCCTTGCCCTCCAGCTCTGCATATTCCTTGAGGGCGTCAGCCTTGTCCGCCAAAGCCACCTTCATCTTCATGGCCGAGCTGCCCGTCTGGGAGGAATGGGCCTCATCCACGATGATGGCAAACCGCTTGCCAGCCGTGTCCTTGACTTCCTCGTAAATCACGGGGAACTTCTGCAAGGTGGTGACGATAATCCGCTTCCCGTCGTTGATGGCCTGTTTCAGGTCCTGGGAGGTCTTCTTCTCCCCGATGGTCTCCACGCTGCCAATGGTATGGTCAAAACCTATCACCGTGGCTTGTAGCTGTGCATCCAGATTGCGACGGTCCGTGACGATGACCACAGAGGTAAAGATGGGCTCATTGTCTGCATTATGCAGGGAAGCCAGCCGATAAGCCGTCCAGGCGATGGAATTGGACTTGCCGGAGCCTGCAGAATGCTGAATCAGGTAATTGCGGCCCGAGCCGTATGCCCGCACATCGGCAATCAATTTCCGCACCACATCCAGCTGATGGTAACGGGGGAAAATGAGTTTGCTGCCCTGGACACTGACAAACTTTTGCAGAATATCCAGCAGGCTGTCCTTTTGCAGGACTTTTTGCCAGATATAGGCAGTAACATAATCATCACCGGCAGCCTGGGGATTGCCAGCTCCCCCATCAGCCCCGGCCCCGTTGCTGCCTTGGTTGAAAGGCAGGAAAAAGGTACTGCTGCCCTTCAGCTCCGTGGTCATGGCCGCCTGATACAGGTCAACGGCGAAAAAGGCCAAAATGCGGTGATTCAGTCTGAAAGCCGGTTCCCTGGGGTCACGGTCATACATCCACTGGGTCTTGGCATTGTCAATGCTCTGGCCCGTGAGCTGGTTCTTCAACTCAATGGCAATGAGGGGAATACCGTTGACAGCCAGCATCATATCCACGCTGTTATTATTCTGGGAAGAATAATGCCATTGGCGTATGCACTGGCAGATGTTCTTCCCATAATGCTTCACAGCCGTGTCGTTGAGAGTGGATTCAGGCCGGAAATAGCAGACCTTGAAATCCATCCCCCGGTGCTTGAAACCATGCCGCAGGACAGACACCAGGCCATCAGAAGCCACCGCATCTTCAAAGCACTTATAGAACTTCCGCAAGGGGTCAGAGTTGCATTGCTTCTCAAACCTCTGCCAGACCAAAGGCTGGGTCTTCTTCACAAACCGCACCAAGGTCTCAATATCCAGCGCCATATCCAAAGAAGCCCGATAGCCGGAATCATCAGCCTTTTCATAGCCCCCGTCTGGGCTTATGAGATACTTTTCGATATTTTCCTCGAACTGACGTTCATTTTCCGCCAATGTTATCACCTGCTTATTTTTTCTCAGCTTCCTGCATCAGCCTGTCAAAGTCGCTGACATAGTGCTTATCCTGCAAGACACGATATTGCTCAAATTCGCTTTCGGCAAAGGCTCTGGCTATGGCTGCTGACACTTTGCCCTTGTCGTGGAGGATTTCTGCATCATTGAATTGCAGGAAAGCGTCCAGTTTGCTGGCCCAGTCCGCCATGGTCATAGGAATATGACGGCGGGCCTGGCGGGTAGCGTAGTCCAGGTACATGGTGACAATCTCGTTAAGCTCCTGCATTTCTTCTTTGGCAAGGTAGTTCTTGGCGATAGACACATCAGCCTTGACGATTTTCCCATCAGGAGCGTTTTTCCATGAAGTCAGCCCCATGTGCTCCTTCTTGTGGTCTGCCCTGTCCATGATAAGCTCTGCAGCTGTACTGCCATGAACGGCATAGTGCATCTTATTCTGCACCGTGGCAAAGAAATCCCGGGTAGTCTTGCTGTCCAGGGTGTAATCTACTGCCGTAGCGTAGATGTCGGTGATTTTCTGATAGAACCGCCGTTCACTGGCTCGAATCTCCTGAATCTCGGAAATCAGGTGGTCAAAATAATCTTCGTCAAAAATCTGCCCGTTGATAAGGCGGTTCTTGTCCAGCACATAACCTTGCTTGGCAAAGGTGTCCAGCACCTTGGTAGCCCACTGGCGGAACTGGATAGCACGCTGGGAGTTTACACGATAGCCAACGGCAATTATAGCTGACAAAGAATAAAAATTATAACGATAAGTTTTCCCGTTATCTGCAACTTGTTCCATTTTGGAACAAGTTGCACTCTCACTCAATTCTCCACTTTCATATATAGCTTTTAGATGCTTGGTAATAGCAGGTCTACCTATATCAAACAACTCTGCAATAGCCTTCTGTGTAAGCCACACATCGCCGTCCTGCACACGCACTTCGATGGAGCCTGCACCGCTATCCTTGGTAAATATCAGGAAATCAACTGTGCTATTGCGAATATTTGCCGTGTCCATTAAGCCACCACCTTCCGCTTGCCGGTTACTACTTCGTAGATAAGGGATTTTTT
>CAJOIN010000099.1 GCA_905234515.1 uncultured Selenomonas sp. | reverse complement strand
AAACAAAGGCTGCAGTCGCAGGCGGTGATGGCGGCACAGCCTCCCATCTTCATCCATTGTGTGTGGCACCAGTCCTGGGCGCCGCCGTAGGCTGTGCCCACGTTGAAATGTGGAAGTTCTTTTTTCATAATGGTGTTGCTGTCTCCGTTTATTTGCCAAAATATTTCCAGCCGTGCATGGCCCCTGTGACTACGGCAATCCTCTGGTTGAATCGTTTCATAAGTGTCACCTTCCTGTAGTTTCGCAGAATAGCTTTTAAAGAAGACTTCTTTATCACAGGCCATATTCCTGCCAGCGGCCCCTTTGGTGTTGTCAAGGAGCAGGCTTCCGGACTTTAGCCCAGGAAATGGCGGAGCGGGGGTATCCTGCTCCTGAATTTTGAATAGGGAGAAGAATGTGCTTGACTTGGAGCAGGCTCCAGGTGCTATGGTATAGTAAGCAATGATTGCGCATGATGAGCGCAAGAAGTAACCCTGTACTGAGGAACAATTATGAAGCGAAGAACATTTATCCTGGGAGGTATCGGCACCTTGGGCATGCTGGCTGGCGGCGGGGCACTCTTTTAGACTGCCGCAGGGGGCGCGGCTGGCGCGCATGGAGGCCTCGCCGCACTATGTGAATGGCCAGTTCCAGAATCTGGTGCCGGTGCAGGTCATGAATGAAAAAAGCGGGGAGAACCGGCTGGTGGCTACGGCCAAGTTTCTCTTTGGGGACAAGTCTGAGCTTTCGCCCCGGGAGCCCATGCTGTCAAAGAAAACGGATCTGCGGCAGCTTGACCCTGCCCGTGATGGCGTGGTCTGGATGGGGCATTCCACCTTTTTCCTGCAGTTGGGGGGCAGGAGGATTCTCATTGACCCGGTATTTTCCCCCTATGCCTCTCCCGTGTTTTTTATCAACAAGGCCTTTTCGGGCAGCAATGTCTATACGGCGGCTGATATGCCGGAGATAGATGTGCTGGCTGTTTCCCATGACCATTGGGACCACTTGGACTATCCCACGGTGATGGCCCTGAAGCCCAAAATAAAGCAGATTGTCTGTCCCTTGGGGGTGGGAGAGTATTTCGAGCAGTGGGGCTTTGACCTCTCCATTATCCATGAGGAAGATTGGGACACGGAAATCAAATTGGCTGAGGATTTTTCCGTCCATATCCTGCCCTCCCAGCATTTTTCCGGGCGCTTTCTTGAGCGCAATCCGACCCTGTGGTGTGGCATGGCCTTTGTGACACCTGCGCGCAAGGTTTATTACACCGGTGACGGCGGCTATGGTGAGCATTTCAAGGCCATTGGCAGGAAATTCGGCGGCTTTGACCTGATGCTGGGGGAAAACGGCCAGTACAATATGGCCTGGCATGATATCCACATGCTGCCTGAGGAAACGGCCCAGGCGGCGGTGGACGTGGGAGCAAAGGTGCTCCTGCCCGCCCACGGCGGAAAGTTCGCCCTTTCCCGCCACCCCTGGCAGGAGCCGTACCGGGAGCTGGCAAAAGCAAGTCAAAACAAGGGATATAAGCTGCTCACGCCGGAAATTGGTGAATTGGCTGTCTTTGGCAGCGAGCAGCTGGAAATATTCGATGCTTGGTGGGAACGAATGGAATAGATGGCATTTCTGTATAAGTGGGTCGTCAAGGCGTCAGATAAGTAATCCATGCTTGCTGCCATGCAGCGGAAGAACCCATGATTCTCCCTCAATGAATGTAAGTCATAAAGAAAGACAGCAACCAGTGTACTGCCCCCCATAAGCTAGCTTTTCTATGTCTAACTTATGGGGGGCAGTACATTTACCGAAATCAAATTATGTAGGGGAGAAAATTTTGCCAAGATTAAGCCATGATGGTCTTGATTATCTGCTCAAGTTCGGTTCCCTTGGTAAGTCCATATATGATCATAATGAATTTCTTCTGGTTAGCGAATAAAATGGGTGGGAGTCCAGGGTTCCTTTTCCGGCAAGCCGTATTTTTCTTTGCCCAGGGTGATGCTCTGCATAAGGAAAATCATGTTCCTGGCTAGTGTTCGCATGGTCTGCATGCCTTCTTCATCTTTGGCAGCATCTCCAGGCTCAAGGCCATAGACCATATTCCAGTATTGGCTGGGAGCAATAGGCATGCCACTGATGGAGAAATATTTGTTCACCTCATCAAAGGTGGATGAGCTGCCTCCACGTCGGGAGACAACTACAGAAGCGCCCACCTTCATGGTCTTGTCAAAGTGAGTGCTGTAGAACAGCCTGTCAAGGTAGGCAATGGTAGTAGCGTTGGCAGAAGCATAGTATACAGGGGTGCCAACCACTAGACCATCACATTTCTCGAAGAGGGGCGCCGTTTTGTTAACAATATCATCGAATACGCATTTGCCTGTCTGACTGCACTTCTGACAAGCTATACAGCCTCTGATGGGCTTGAGTCCGATATTCACCAATTCAGTTTCTACCCCGGTTGCGTCAAAGACCTTTCGCATTTCCTCCAAGGCAGCTGCTGTGTTGCCCTGAGTCCTTGGGGAGCCATTGACCATCATGACTTTCATTTCTGTTACCCCCTAACACTTAACACAGATTCAACATGTTATTTGTGATGTTCACATAGGATATTCAAAGGTAGACCCTACACCAAAATGAATGATGTATTCCTCGGCACCGGCCACTGGAATCCAGAAGCCATAGGCCTTGCCAAAGGGGCCTTCGTAAGCTTTGTAAGCGGCCTCCTTGTTGTCGGCAGCCTGATTGCAGAGACAGCCCTTGTGTTTCTCCGGTGCGCCAATGCTGGAGCACTTGATGCCGGTAGTGAGGCCGAGGGAGGCGGCCTTCTTGTTCACAGCATAGATGTCACGGCTCTTCTTGATGAGCATGACGGGGTCGGGGAAATTGTCCCACATCATATGAAAAGACTCAATTACTTTCTGCTCGTCCATCGTTATCTCTCCTTTAAGTAAACTCTGCTCCATCGTTGGCGGTAAAGGCGAAATCGTAAATCATTTCAGCCTCTGCTTCCTTTCAGTTCATCTTACAGAGCTTATTATACTCCTAAATTATATTTTGTCAAATGAAATTTTATAAATTTATATTTGATTTAATAACTACATGATGATAGAATGAAGAAAAGTTCGTAAGAGGATAGGAGAAAGAACATGAAAAAGAAAGTATTTGACCCGTTGTTGCTGGAGAATCAGCTGTGCTTCCCCACATATGCCAGTGCCAGGAAAATAGTAGCGGCCTACAATCCCTACCTGAAGAAGATAGGGCTGACCTATGCGCAATACATCACCATGATGGTGCTTTGGGAGGAAAAGGCCATCACCATGCGTGAATTGGGAAAAAGGCTCTGGCACAAAAGCTCAAAGAGCAGCTATATGCAATTATCCGTGCCTTGGAATAAGCAGGATGTTAATTATTAACATCTCAGGTATATAAGTCTGCATGAAGCAGGGGCTATAGAGGCTGGCGACCAGCTGGGCTACAATAAAAAAATGTAAGTTAATCTGTAATACTTTTTTCACCGCTCCGTATGTATAGACAGAAAACAACAACACAGACAACCACCGAAGGGAGTAGATGAAAATGAAGAACGCAATGACCAACAAGAAGCTGAATGATTTTGAACTGGATTTCGTAGCCGGTGGGACTCTTACAGAGGTCAATCAGCTGGCAGATGCTTTCGCCAAGAAAGGCGGCATCTTCGGAGAAGTTGTAGCTGAGATTCACAGCGCCTTGAGCGACAAGAGTGGCGTGGCCGGGCCGGTCAACATTCTGTTGCGGGAAGCTGTAAGCAAGGGACTGAGCCAGCTTGGCATCTCCCATGACCTCAGCGTCGGCGTACTCGGAACCGGCTTCATGTCAAAGGACAACAAGTACTCTTACAATGGCAAGAGCATTTCCCATGCGGATGTACTCAAAATGATTGAGGCAGCAAAGGTTGCCTAAGATTTTCGAACCAGTTACAGTATATCAGGCGTTATATTGATGCTTTGCGGTACAGTGAGTATCGAGAGTACCTGAGATAAAAGGGCTGTCGCACTAAGCTGTTTCACTACGATACCTAGCTAGAGAAATTTCTCTTGACGTTAGATATTGTGGTAAAATGCTTAAATGCGACAGCCCTTTTTGTGTATGGGTCAGAAAACGGAAGGTATGAGGTACAAGAGCAGGGACAGAGCGAAGAAAGCTGCTGTGACCTGCTTCCAGAACTTGTAATCCTTATCCATAGCTTCCCGCTCCGCAGGAGTGGGATCAGGTGTGTGGGAGGTAAGTTCCTCGACGTTTATTTCTGTAATACCGTGGTGCTGTTTCTGGCAGAAGTAGTAAACAACAACACCTACGAGGCACCAGATGATGCCGGAAATGATGGCATCTTGCTCCAGCTGGGTCAGCATGACGAAGTATATAAGGATGCTGACAGGAACGCCAATGGCTACCATAGGTGCTTTGAAGGGACGGTTGAGGTCAGGGAGACGACGGCGCAATCCCCATGCAGCAGCAATGCCGATGATGTAATAGAACAGGTCGGCAAAGAGGCTGACTGATGCCACGAAGGTAATGGGGTATTTTACGAGTATCAAGGAGAGAAGCCCCAGGAACAGGATAGCCACCCAGGGAGTCCCATATTTGGGGTGAAGCTTGCTGAAGAACTTGGGCATGGAACCTTCTCGGGCCATGGCGTAGAGATACCTGGGAGGCACAGCAATGGAAGAATTGAGAGTGGAGAAGTCGCCACCAACAGAAATGCCAAGGGCCAGCAGGATAAGGGGCATACCCAGGATGCCAGCTGCGGCCATGGCCTCAGCATAAGGTGCATCGGCAGTAGCCAAGGCGGCAAGAGATTCCGTGGGAGTGATGCCCACCAGGAACCACTGGAAGATGGCATTGACAATGAAGACAATGAAGGGTGCCAGTTTCAAGGCTCTGGGAATATTGATTTCAGGGAAGCGAATCTCCTCGCCCAGGGCACAGCAGGTTTCAAAGCCTGCGAAACACCACCAGATCATGGCTACCATACCTATGAAGCTCCAGGAGGACATATCCTCAAGCCCGGCCGGGAGGACAACATAGTGTGGCATCTGAATTCCGGGAATCATGGCCAACGCCCATATGAGGGCGATCCCCCAGAAGAAATAAATGAATGCATTTTGCAAACGGCCTGTGAATTTGGTGCCATAAATATTGGTACCAATAAAGAGCAGAATGGGGAGCATGGCCAGTGTCACATCATCCAGGGGCAGCTCCATTCCCAGCGAACGGAACAGAGTCTTGAAGTAAAAGGCAAAGGCCAGTGCCTCGCCAGAGGTCACTGCAACCAACGAAGCAATGAAATTCCAACCAGCCAGGACGCCGGCGCTGCGGCTGAGGCCCAGCTGTGCGTACTTGTAAGTGCCTCCGGCAAAGGGGAGGGATGCTCCCATTTCTCCGTAAAGCCAGGCGGGGTAGATGCTTATGAGCATGGCCAGAAAGGTTGCCAGTATGACCATGCTACCCATGTCGCCGACAATTTGGGAGCCTGTGGTGAAAAGTCCCACGCCGATGACTGTTCCAACTGTGATGGTGACAGCCTCCTGCATGCCAAGGGTTCGTTTGAGTGAGGTGTTTGCTTTCAAGGTACATCATTCCTTTCTTGCTTTAGCATACTAAAATATAACGACAATAATATTATAACACGGAGTATATTTATAAGTAAATGTATATTTATGTACACTGGAGAAGAATGTTTGCTCATTAAGTGCAGGTGGAGCCACAATGTATCAGCGGGACGAGAGATAAAGACATGATGGTAGCCGAAATACCTAGCTGTGGCGGCGAGGATGGCCGCATCTGAGGGCCTTGGCACTTGTGTACGCGGTTCTATAGACCAGGAAACATTTGCTAAGGCAGCACATTTGCAGAAGGAGCAGACTGTATTGATAGCGCAGACCGTAGGCGTCCTGCCATAAGAAGGTATGCATTGTTTTTTTATGGTGTTTGCCACTGGGCTTTGGAGATGATATCATGTCAGTGCGATAAGAGAATATTTCACATATTGATAGTATGGCGAGAGATCGCTACGGTAAGGACATCCATAATCCGGCAATTGGCGGGTTATGGGTGTTTTTGTTTGCAGGAGGAATATTTTATGACAGATGAATTGTTTGCCAAGGCCCCCGTCCCCAAGGCGTATATGGCCATGGCTCTGCCCGTGGTCATGGGCATGGTGCTGATCTGCACCTTTCAGGCTGCAGGAAAAAGCCTGCCGTCCTTATTCCTTTCCCTTTGCCGCCAGGGTATTGTCTATGCCGTAGCCCTGGCCATCCTGCCGGCGCTGTTCGGCCTGCCCGGCGTCCTGGCCTCACACTGGCCGCCGATGTGGTGACTGTGGTGGCAGCGGCTTGTATCTACCGCAGCAGCGGCATAGCCTGAGAAGTCCCATGAGAGAAGGGGCAGGGGGAAGGGATATGCAGGGGAAAGGGAGAAGTTAAGGGAGAGCATATCATACGGGGGAGCTGAATCATGCTAAATACAATATATCCTGATTTTTACGAGGACTTCTGCTGCAAGGCCGATAAATGCCAGCATACCTGCTGTGCTGGCTGGGAGATTGATATCGATGCCGCAACGGCAGAAAAATATCAGCAGCTGGCGGGACCAGTCGGCGAGGCTATACGCCAGAATATCGTCGAGGTCGATGGCACCTGGCAGTTCGTGCTTGGTCCAGGCGACCGCTGCCCGTTCCTGCGTGGCGATGGCCTTTGTGAGCTTATCCGCAGGGCTGATGAGTCTGTACTATGTGATATCTGCGCGAACCACCCGCGCTTTTTTGTGGGCCTGGGAGACTATGAGCTGGCGGGGGTGGGGCTTAGCTGTGAGAAAAGCTGCGAGCTGCTATTGGCAGAGGAAAAGCCGCTGCATTTCCAGACGTAAGCTGGCGAGAAGCTGTCCCTCAGGGAAGTGTTGCAGCGTTTGTCCCTGCCGGCAAATGACGAGTATTTGTGCTATCAGACAGGCCTTACCGCTGATGATGCAGTTTTTGTGCTTGACTGCCTGCAGAAGACGGAGCCCATCGATGAGAAC
>CAJOIN010000098.1 GCA_905234515.1 uncultured Selenomonas sp. | reverse complement strand
GCAGAAACAGTACAAGCTGCAAGCCGAGTTCGCAGCGGAGGCATTGAATCTTCGTTTGCCACAGTTTTTCCTGGAAACGGGAAGCATGGCTCTTTTTGGCGATGGCCGGGAGCTTTTGGAGCCGGATAACCTCACCAAGGGATTTAGTCTGCGGGAACAAGATACGGAGATAAATTTCCAGCTGGCTACGGGTGAGGTTTATGAGGTGAACCTTGCAGAGCAGGGAGAGGCTATCCCAAAATATAAAAAGTTGGCACAGAAAGACAGCCAGCGCTTTCGTGAATATCTGGCACAGCTTGCCCCTGCCAAGCGGAAGGAAGAATGCGTGGCCCACATCGCCCTGATGCTTTCCAAGAGCAACAACGGCACCGCCGATCCAGAGATTTCAGCTTATGTGCAGAGAGTAGTGGAGGGTATGACTACGGACGAGATTTCTGCTTTGGAAAGTTCTCTGCCGTTCTATACTTCCAAGATAAAGGAGAAGATTGATACTCTCACGCGGAGCTATCAGGAGAAGAAATTCTATGAGTGGCTTGATACAGATAAAGTAATCTGTCAGGATAGCTATGAACTTCCAAAGGTAATAACTCCGGCTGAAAGCATATCTTCCATACCAAAGTCTCTCTATGAGGCTGAAAAAGATGATATGAACCAGTTCGAGCAACGTCTGCTTGATGCTATTGTCAGCCAGGATAATGTGCTTTGGTGGCATCGTATTATTGAGCGTAAGGGCATGAGGATTAATGCTTTCATCAATCATTATCCTGATTTCATGGTGAAGACGAAATCTGGCAAGATTCTCCTTATCGAGGCCAAGGGTGACTATCTGGACGGCGATGACAGCAAGGCCAAGTTGAAATTGGGCCGTCGCTGGCAGGCAAAGGCCGGAAATAAGTACAAATACTTTATGGTCTTTGACAAGAAGGCCCTGACGGATGATGGGGCATATACCATTGATAAGTTTATAGGGGAGATTTTAGGGGAATTGTGAGTGTAGATAGGTGGGGCTCGACTGTGTATTGTAGGGACTCATGGTGTGGAATATTCACTTTGTGGATATACTGACCTCGGTTATGTGGGGGAGGAAATCAGGTGATGATGCAGAATACATAGCATGTACTTTGGAGGTATATGTTTTAGTAGAATAATCTCTGGCAGGCCATTTGACCTTTGGGGGAAGGCTTGCCAAAATCATTTGCTGAAGGAGCGGCCACTGTGAAGGAGTTATTCGTATGGGAGATTTTTTGAAGAAATTATTGCAGTGGTTTATGGGGGATAAGCAGGGAAAGATCCTGGATAAGCTGGTACGCATAGTATTGGGGAGCAATTTGGTGGCGGTGCTTATCCTGGGGGGGATTGCCCTTTATGGCATGAATGTTTCCCTTAGAGAGTCACAGAATATGGGGGAAAGTCTGGGCGAAAATTCGTATGAAAATAGCTCGAACCTTCTGATAGAACAGCGACAGGAAGAGCTGCTGCATATAGCTCAGGACAATGCCTCCATCATCAATCGCAGCCTGATGGATATTGCCTGTGATGTGCAAGTAGTGGCCCGGCAAGCTGAGAAGATAGAAAGATACCCGCAAAAGTTCTTGCCAGTGGAAGTACATACACCTGCTCCTGATAACTACCGTGCCCTGGATCTTTACCTTCAGTATGGGCCTGAGGTTTCTCTGGAGCCTTTGGCTGGGCATATTTCCTTGATGGCCAATATCGGTGACTGGCTGACGGGAATGTTGGAAAACAATGTCATGGCACAGTCGGTGTTCATTGCTTCCAGGGAGAACTTCGCCCTGTCCGTAGATGCCAAAAGAGTGCTGGCAGCGGACAAGTCAGATATTCCGCAGCCACAATATGATGCTTTGGCCAGTGACTGGTACAAGAGTGCTGCTAGTCAGAAGGGATTTGTTTTTACCCCTGTCAGAAGGTTTATGTTCAATAAGAGATTGGGAATGTTTTGTTCCGTACCTTACTACGATGGGAATAACGAACTGCTTGGTGTGGCCTGCATGCAAATCTCCCTCAGTGATCTGCAGAATGTCCTGAAAGAAATAAACCTGCATGAAGGAGGTTTTTGTTTCGTGACGGACAAGCGAGGGTATGTCATTTTGTCCTCGCAGGAAGACCTCGGTGAGGCAGGCAGCGGGAGGGAACTTGAGGTAGATATCAAGAACGACCTGAGGGAGTCTGACAATCCAACCCTGGCCCTGACTGTCAGGGAAATGGTGGCGGGGGACTGCGGTGTGCGGCAAACCAAGGTGGACGGCAAAGACTATTACATCGCCTTTGCTCCCATCGAGAGCAGTGGCTGGAGCTTAGCGGCGGCATTCGCTGCTGATGATGTCATTGCCCCTGCTGTGCAGAATAAGGCTGATATCAGCAAGATTACGGAAGAAAAGACTTCTTATCTGAAAGGGCAGATGCTGTCCACCATGCTCCTGATGGTGGTTGCCATCATAGCTTTGCTGGCTGCAGTGGTCTATAGCGGCAGGCAGCTTTCCCGGCGGTTTGTGGCACCCATCAGTGAATTGGCTGATGGTGTGCGGGAGATCAGCAGCGGCAATCTTGGCAAGAAGGTTGAGGTCCACACGGGGGATGAACTGGAGCATCTGGCAATCTGCTTCAATGCCATGACAGACGAGCTTCAGACTTATATGAAAAACCTTACGGAAGTCACGGCAGAAAAAGAGCGCATTGCTACGGAACTTTCCGTTGCCAGGAATATCCAGCTGGGGGCATTGCCCCGGGATTTCCTGGAGGACAAGAAAAGCATCCAGCTTTTTGCCTCTATGTCTGCTGCCAAGGCAGTAGGCGGAGATTTTTATGATTTTTATATGCTGGATGAGAAGCATCTGGTGGTGACCATTGCCGATGTGTCAGGCAAGGGGGTGCCTGCGGCGCTCTTTATGATGAGGGCCAAAACGACCTTGAAGAATCTTATGCTTACGGCAACAGCCCCTGATGATTTCGGCGCTGTCATGACCTTGGCCAATCGGGAGCTTTGCCAGGACAATGGAGAAATGTTGTTCGTTACGGTATTCCTGGCTCAGCTGGATCTGGACACAGGAGAAGTTATCTACGTGAACGGAGGGCATAATGCGCCTCTGGTCAGACAGGCAGGCAAATTCAGCTATGTGCGGCATAAGAAGAGAGATAAAATGCTTGGCGTGATGGAAGATTTGAGCTATGAGCCCCATCGCTTGCAGCTTTCTCCAGGGGATATGCTTTTCCTCTACACGGATGGCGTGACAGAGGCTATGAGCAAAGAGCAAACCTTCTATTCGGAAGAACGCCTGGAGAAGGTTTTGGACAGTATGAGTGGCGAGGCTTCAGTGAAGGAAATCCTGACGGAAGTCAGTGGCGACATAGCTGTATTTGCAGACGGAGCTGAACAGTCAGACGACATCACCATGCTGGGGGTGATGTTCTGTGGAAAAGAAGGTTCCTTAAGGTAACTCCGATTTTCACCGTAGTCCCAGGGGGAAAGTTCGTCCATGAGGAAGATGTCGTAGATTATGGAGCGCGGCCAGGCCCAGTCCAGACATTCCTGGTAGTACCAAAAGTCTCCCCGTTCACAGGACACTTTCACCTTCCAGCGAAAGTCGGCCAGCTGTATGGGGACATAGGGGAGTCCTTCTGTCAAGGCGGAATGTGTGGGCTTTGTGTTTCCTATGCATTACTTTGGTCTGCCACTCCAGGTGGAAGAGTAGTTGCTTCGGCCAGGAATGAAATGAGGAGGATGATATGGGAAAATATAGTTGCCGGAGATAAGAAGAATTTGATGGAGGTATGCAACATGGGGATTATTAGCGGCTTGATGGGCAATGCGGCAGAGACTAGTATTGAGAGCGTGAAGAAAGATTATGGCAAGCTGCTGGGGCAGCAGGAGCAAATCATTCAGGCTTATCAATGGATCAGGGATTTGATGATTTTCACTGATTGCAGGCTGTTATTGGTGAATGTCCAGGGAGCGACGGGTAAGAAAGTGGAGTATCATTCTATTCCCTACAGAAGCATCAGGCACTTTGCTGTGGAGTCTACCGGTCACTTCGATTTGGAAGCAGAACTCAAGATTTGGGTGGCAAGCATGGGCACTGAGCCATTAGTATATACTTTCAGTACGGATGCTGATATTTACAAGGTTCAGGCGCTGTTAGCTGAGTGTGTTGGAAAATGAAATTGGCAGGATATGTCAGAGGAAAGTGTAGTGTGTCCTAAAATTTTTTCAGATGCTGGAAAAATGTGTTGACAAGGTCGCGTTTCAATGATATATTGTAGGAGCTGTCGCAGAGAAGCGATGGTATCGGAGTGCTGATGTAGCTCAGTCGGCAGAGCGTATCCTTGGTAAGGATAAGGTCACCAGTTCAATCCTGGTCATCAGCTCCATTTTGAATTTTATCCCGGAGGGCGGTTGCCTTCCGGGTTTTTTCGTGGAAAAAATGTCTGTTTTGATTGAAAAAAGCATTATCTTATGGTAGAATACCTTTTGTTAATATGTAAATGCGTTGATGGAGACAGTAGGCACGCAGGAACGTCAAAGCGAACCGGGGCTGGTGAGAGCCGGGGGCTAGTAGGGCGGGCTGAACATCACTTCGGAGCAGCAGGCTGAAATCCCAGGACGTAAGCCCCGCCGGTTCTTCCCGTTACGAAGCAGCGTATGATGGTACGTGGCAAATAGGTGGTATAAGTGTAGGCAAGGCCTGCATCCTGTTTGGGATGCAGGCTTTTATATTTTTTAGGGGGAATTCATTTGTATAGCAAAGTTGACACCAACCTTGACTTCGTCACCCGTGAGAAAGAAGTAGAGGAATTCTGGAAAAAAGAAGGCATTGCCCAGAAGGCCATTGATCAGCGTGAGGGCTGTGATACTTTCACTTTCTACGATGGCCCGCCGACGGCTAACGGCAAGCCCCATATCGGCCATGTGCTGACCCGTGTCATCAAGGATATGCTGCCCCGCTACCAGTCCATGAAGGGCAAGAAGGTTCTGCGCAAGGCCGGCTGGGATACCCACGGCCTGCCGGTGGAGCTGGAAGTTGAAAAACTGGTGGGCATCAACGGCAAGGAGCAGATTGAGGAATACGGCATCGAACCCTTCATCAAGAAGTGCCGCGAGTCCGTGTGGAAGTACAAGGGCATGTGGGAAGAGTTCTCCGATGTGGTAGGCTTCTGGGCTGATATGGACCATCCCTACATCACCTACGAGAATGACTTCATCGAGTCCGAGTGGTGGGCTCTGAAGGAAATCTGGAACAAGGGCCTGCTGTACAAGGGTCATAAGGTGGTGCCTTACTGCCCCCGTTGCGGCACACCCCTGTCCTCCCATGAGGTAGCCCAGGGCTATAAGGATGTGAAAGAGCGCTCTGCCATGGTGAAGTTCAAGGTCAAGGACGAGGAGGCGTACTTCCTGGCCTGGACCACCACTCCCTGGACCCTGCCTTCCAACCTGGGCCTCTGCGTGAACCCCGAGGTTGACTATGTGAAGCTCAAGGTGGATGGCACTGTCTATTACCTGGCTGAAGCCTTGGTGGACACCGTGTTTGATGGTGTGGAAGGTGAGAGGGAGGTCCTTAAGAGGTACAAGGGCAAGGATTTGGAATATCGTGAATACGAGCCTCTCTACGATTACGCTGTAGGCAAGCTGAAGAAAAAGGCTTTCTATGTAGTTTGCGATGATTACGTAACCACTTCCGATGGTACCGGCATCGTCCACATCGCCCCGGCCTTCGGTGAGGATGATAACCGGGTCTGCCGCAAGTACGATATGCCCTTTGTGCAGTTCGTGAATGGCAAGGGCGAGATGACGGCAGACACAGACTGGCCCGGTGTCTTCGTGAAGGATGCTGACCCCATGATTATCGATGACCTGAAGAAGAGTGGTAAGCTCTTCAAGGCACCGAAGTTCGAGCACAGCTATCCTCATTGCTGGCGCTGCGATACGCCCCTTATCTACTATGCCCGTGAGACCTGGTTCATCAAGATGACGGACGTAAAGGACAAGCTCATCGCCAACAACAAGACGGTGAACTGGATTCCCAAGTCCATCGGCAAGGGCCGCTTTGGCGACTGGCTGGAGCATGTGCAGGATTGGGGCCTTTCCCGCAACCGCTACTGGGGCACGCCGCTGCCTGTCTGGGAATGCGAGTGCGGCCATCAGCATGCCATTGGCTCCATTGCCGAGCTGAAGGAAATGAGCGACAACTGCCCCGAGGAAATCGAGCTGCACCGGCCCTACATCGACAAGGTCACCATCAAGTGCCCTGAGTGCGGAGGCGAAATGCACCGCGTGCCCGAGGTCATTGACTGCTGGTTCGACTCCGGCGCTATGCCCTTCGCCCAGTGGCATTATCCGTTCGAGAACAAGGACATCTTCGAGAAGCGCTTCCCGGCTGACTTCATCTCCGAGGCAGTGGACCAGACCCGCGGCTGGTTCTACTCCCTCATTGCCATTTCCACCCTGCTCTTTGACCAGGCACCTTACAAGAACGTCATTGTGCTGGGCCATGTGCAGGATGAGAACGGCCAGAA
>CAJOIN010000097.1 GCA_905234515.1 uncultured Selenomonas sp. | reverse complement strand
CATATACTGAGTTTTTTCCAAATCATTTTTATCGCGTTCTACCATAACTGCTTATGCCTCTGTTTCCTCTTCCTTATCAGCCTTGGCCTCCTCCTGCTCCAGCATCAGCACATGCTCCTTCTGCATGGTCTCGCACAAGCGCCGGAGGGTCCAAAGGGTATTGAAGGGGGTAACCACCGATTTGAATTTGATATTTGGCACCCCGCCATCCTTGAGGGCAGCCAATACCTGGTCCAGCCTCTTGTTGCGGATATTCTGGAGCACCATGACCTCATGCGGAAAGACAAAGCCGTCATCATCACAGGAATCCACAGCCTTGAAGCCCTTCATGCCCAGAAGGAAGCCTATCTTTTCACGCCATGCTTCTTCCGGCAGCACCGTAGTCTTTATCCCCATGCGATGCAGGATTTTTCTGGCTGCTGCCAGTCTTTCCATATCCACAAAACCATAAAGCAAAACATGCTCTTGTTTTTTCATTTCTCAACCTCAATGCCTGTTTACCCGAAAATTGCAGCAGCTACGCCTGCCGCCCGTACCGGGACTGGTCTTTTCCCTTCCCTCTCAGTGGAGCCCGCGCATCAGGATATAAGTAACCAGCTCATCAAGGCTGACCCCTTCTTCCTGGCGACGCTCCTCCAGAGCCTTCCGCAGACTCTTGGGGATACGCACCGCCAAAGTGCCGTCCACTGCCTGGGTCGGCTTTTCTTCTGCCTGCTTTGCCACAGGTTTGACGACTTTCTTAGCGGTATTTTCCTTGACAGGCTTTTCTGCGTTCTGCTTTTCCTTAATCTTTTTATCCTTGGGAGCGTTTTCCTTGGCTCCCTGCTTGTTTTCCTTCAACTTGCGCTCTTTGACAGACTTCTCCTGGCCAGACTTAGCTTTCTTGTCCTTGCTGTCCTTTGCCGCAGCCTTGGCCTTTTCTTCCTGGGCTTTAGCTGCCTTCACCGGCTTTTCTTTGACATTCTTTGCTTCTTTTTTCACGTCATCCTCCGGGGGATAAACAAAAAACTCGTTGTAAGCGCTCCTGAGCGTCTCGCTGGCCTGTTTCGTGCCCACACCTATGATGTAGGACGGCGTGTCCTCATTCAATGACTGGGCGATGCGCACAAAATCAGAATCTGTGGTAATGATGAAAAACTTCCGCACACCTTCCTGGTACAAAAGCTTCGCCGAATCATACAGGGCTGAATCAAGGGAGTTCTTGCCGAAAAAGGTCCTGCTGATCTGCCGGAAAGTGAAGCCCGGGCGCCTCATAAGCTTTTCCCAGCGCTTCTGCTCCGGACGGGCATCCCAATCTGAAATCACAATCGTCCTGCAGGGCTGATAACGCTCAGCCTTGCTCAAAGTGTAATTCAGCATCTCAAAGGGAGCATTCTCTATATCGTAAAGTATAGCAACAGTATCGTTGCTGGAATCCAGTGTCATGCCATCCTTCCTTTGTATTCCCATTTCATTTTGAAAGCTCCTCGCCTTCCACTGGAGCGCCCACCCGGCGGGCCAGGAATTTTTCTTCCTGTTCCAGGGTCTTGGCCTGCTTCAGCTGGCGGTCAGCCTCCCTGATGGTGGCTGCTTTCTTGTCTGTCATCCAGGCTGCATAACCTGCCGCATAGGCGATATGCAGGTCGCAAATCTTCAATCTCAGCTTATGCAGGGTCTGAGCTGCCGCCGGCACGGTAACAGCCTCCAGTTCCGCTTTCCGCTGCTGCCAGTCTGCCTTCATGGTACCTTCCATAAAGGTCTTCAGTGCCTTGCGGGTCTCATCGCTGCCCAAGGCGCCCCTGGACAACAGGCTGCTGAACTGTTCCTGGGCCTGCACCATATTGGCCTCATGGCGGGCAATGATTTCTGCCGTAGTATCAGCATACTGCATCATCTGTGCCCGGCGGGCCTTGGTCAGGAACAGCACGAACTCATGGAAGTTGTTGATTTCCGTCACCCGCCAAGTGCCATCCTGCTGCTCAGTGAACTGCACATCCAGCACAAACTCCTCATTTGCCTCCTGCTGGAAGATGCGAACCTTGGCAATAGCAGTGCCAGCTTCCTTATCCTTGGCCACACTGTCCACCTTGCGGAACTGTGACTCACAGATACCAGACTTCTCCAGCACCTGGGCTGCTTCCATGCCCTGGGAGCCGTCCTCAGACTGTTCACCCCAGGAACCGGTAGCCACATACTGCTCCACAGCCTGCTTGAAACTGGTAATAAGGGGAGCCTTCAGCATCTGGGTAAAGTTCCCCACTGTGAATTTTGCCTCAGAGGACAAGGGCTGCTCTGCATCCATCAGCCCTTCCATCATGTCATCATAAGACTTGTCCAATAGCACGTCCAAATCCACATAGCGTGCAAAGGTCTTCTGATCATGCTCATCCAGAGACTGCTGTATCTTCTGCAAAGCATAATCAGGAGTTTTCGTATATACGTTAAAATACCAATAGCCGCTGCCCAGTGCCAATAAAAGAAGCACTGCCAGCAGCAAATATAATTTCATCCGCAATGATTTTCCCACAGCGGCATCCCTCCCAAATAGAGACGTACAAATACCCACGTACTACCTAGTATAGCATAATACAAATAAATCTCAAGATTGTTAAACTAAAGAAAAACAGAAAGGCGGGAGTTCTTTGCAAACAGTTGGCATCGTAGCTGAATATAACCCCTTCCACCTCGGCCATGCTTACCAGCTGGCAAAGGTGAGGGAACATCTGCCCGAGGCGTGCGTTGTTGCGGTTATCAGCGGCTCCTTTACCCAAAGGGGCACCCCTGCCCTGTTGGACAAATGGGAACGGGCTGAGCTTGCGGTGCACGGGGGCTGTGACCTGGTGCTGGAGCTGCCCTTTGCCTTTGCCTGCCGCAGTGCCCAGGACTTTGCCAGGGGCGGCGTGCAGCTTCTGCACCGCCTGGGCATAGTTGACACCCTTGCCTTCGGCGCAGAGGATGGCGACCTTGAACTGCTGGCAAAAACTGCCGACAGTATAGACAGCCCCGCCTTCCAGCAGCATATCCATGAAAAAATAAAAAATGGTATTTCTTATGCTGCTGCCGTAGAGGAAATACTTCACAGTGAAGGCATTGATAATTTTATACGAAAGCCCAACAATATCCTGGCCGTGGAATACCTGCGGGCACTGAGGGACTGCCCGGGCCTCTCCCCTCTGCTGATACAGCGCCGGGGGGCTGACTACCATAGCGAAAGCCTACACTCGCCCCTGCCCAGCGCCTCTGCCCTGCGGCTAGCCCTTTATGAAGGACGGCTGGGCGAAAAAACAGCAAAGCTTGCCGCTCCCCCTGCCACTGCCCAAAGGCTGATGGAACTGAACGCCGCAGAACTCCCTTCCATGGACAGGCTCTATCCTGCCCTGCAGCTGGCCCTGTTGCGGCAAAGCGGAGCGGAGCTAAGAAAAATATATGGCATGGAAGAGGGACTGGAAAACCGTCTCTCCGACGCCGCCTCTGCCCCCTGTTACGAAGAATTCATCCAAAGGGCCGTCAGCCGCCGTTATCCTGCCACCAGGGTGCAAAGGCTCTGCCTCCATTTACTGCTGGGCTTTGACAGGAACATGGCCGCTGCCTTTGATCAGGAAGGCCCCCTTTACGCCCGGTTTCTGGCAGCCAGCCCCCAGGGAAAAGAAATGCTTAAGCTTATCAAGAGCAGAAGCACTCTGCCCCTCATTGCCAAGACCACCCAGTTTTTGAAAAGTGCCACACGCAAAAAAACGCTGCAGGAGCTAAGCCCCCTGCAGCAGATGCTCGCCTTTGACACCTGGGCTGCAGAGCTAAGGGAGCTGACCCTGCCACATTCCCGTGACACCAATGACTTCACTCATTCACCAATCTTTCTTTAATAACTGCGCCAAGAAAGGAGCGTTTCCATGTCTTTTGATGCCCATGATTTAGATCTCAATGAACTCATTATCTGCCGCAATCTCCTTGATGATGAGGTCATACGCCATATTGCCCAGCCCGCCGACAGCCCGGAGGAATTCCGCCGGGAGGCTGCCAGCTGCTCAGCCCGGCTTGTACAGCTGGCCGAGACCCAGGGGCTGGGGGGAAACTTGCTCCGCACCTACCTGCTCTATCTGCTGGTGCATGAGAAAAACCTGGCCGCCCAAGCCGTGGAGGAATTTGCCAAGGATGGGCAAATCGGAGCCAGCCTGCTGAAGGCCTTTATCCATGACCTGGAAATCCTTCTGCCCCTGCTGGAGCTGCCTGCCAGCACCTTCCTGGCCCTGCCCCTGCTGGATGAGTATCAGCCCACCAGGCAGGGAGACAGTGAGGCTTCCGCTGCCCTCCAGGAGCTCACCAAAGACGCCCACGAAGCCAAGGACTACGCCGTCGCCCTGCTGGCCTATTACCGCTGCTACGGCTACGGGGAGATAGCCTCCTACCGTGCCTTCCGTTGGGACGAAAAGGCCCACTGCCTCAGGGGCATCCGCCATTTTGAGGGCCAGCGCCTCTCCGACCTCATCGGCTACGCCCACCAAAAGGAACTTCTCACCGGCAACACTGAAGCCTTTGTAGCGGGACGCCCTGCCAACAACTGCCTTCTGGTAGGCGCCAGGGGCACAGGCAAGTCCTCCGCCGTCAAGGCTTTGGCCAATGAATACTACAGCCAGGGCCTGCGGCTGGTGCAGCTCACCAAACGTCAGCTGCGCACCCTGCCTGAGCTCATGGAAACCCTCAGGGGCTTTGCCAGCAAGCGCTTCATCGTCTTTCTCGATGACCTGTCTTTTGAGGAGTCGGACACCGAGTACAAGTCCCTGAAATCCGCCATGGAGGGCGGCGTGGAGGCCAAACCCGAAAATGTCTTGATCTACGCCACCTCCAACCGCCGCCACCTGATTAGGGAGTCCTGGCGTGACAGGATGGAAGGACAGGACGAGCTCTATAAAGTAGACAGCATGAACGAGACCATTTCCCTTTCGGACCGCTTCGGCATGATTATCCAATACTACGCCCCCAACCAGGAGGAGTATCTGGCCATCATCGCCCACATGCTGAAAAAACAGGGCATCGAGCTCACCGGCGAGGAACTCCGCATTGAAGGCCTGCGTTGGGAAATGGCCCACAGCGGCCGCAGCGGCAGGACCGCCGAGCAGTTTGTGAACCACTATCTGGGCAAGAACTGAAGCTTTTCACCACTATATAAATATGCCCCTGTGCATGCTCATTAATGCACAGGGGTATTTCTTATTTCGGCTCTTTTCCTTCCTTGAAGGTCATCATCATATGATGAGTAAGGCTCCAGTCATCTTTCTGTCCCTGTATGTCCTGCCTTGCCACCCAGACACCTTCCTTCAGCTCATTCCTGTCTATGCGAATTGTAGGGTCACCATCCACATCGCAGTAGAAGCCCATCAAAAGGTCCTGGACGCTGCCCCAGGGCTGGGACTTATAGTAGCGGATATTCTTGACCCTGAGCCCCGTTTCCTCCATAACTTCCCTGGCCACACATTCCTCCAGGGTCTCACCAATTTCTGTAAAGCCCGCCACCAAAGCATAGAAGGACATCTCACGGTTGGCATACTTGGTCATGAGCAGTCTGTCCCCGTCCGTTACCCCCACAATCACCGCCGGGATAATGCGGGGATAAATGGTATGGCCGCACTCTGTGCACACCAGAGCCCGCTCCTTCTCAGAATGATAGGTGCCATGGCCGCAACGCCCGCAGAAGCTGTTATCCTTATACCAGCATATCAGATGCCAGGCTGTATAGGCCGCATACATGTAATCCCTGGGCCCCATCATCTGGTAGCGGATTTCCCTAAGGGTCAGATAGGAAAAGCCCGGCAAGGGCTCCATGTTTTCCTTCAGGGCATAATACACTCCCTGCCCCTCCAGGGAAAACAAATATTGATATTCAAGACTGTTGGTCGTAATATCCTGCCGTACAGGAAAGCGCAGCTCTCCGGGGACGCCCCCTACCATCAGGGTATTGCCCTTGGCAAAGATAATGATATCATCCTTCCATGGCTCGGCCTGGGGAACAAATTCATTGCAAAGTCTTTTGGGGTATATATCCTGTATCATCTTCTACTTCCTTTCCTGCTGAAACTTTATATGCAAATCTTATCCTTAAGCTTGGCAAATTTTGCCTCACCTATGCCCTTGATTTTCTTCAAGTCATTGATGTCCTGAAAGGCCCCCTCCGTCTCCCGGTAATCGATAATCTTCTGGGCGGTGGAGGGCCCCACCCCGGGCAGGCTGTCCAGGGTCTGGGCATCAGCAGTGTTGATATTGATGAGCTCTCCCTTCTTAGAACTCCCCGGGCCGGCTGCTTTTGCTTTGCTGCCGCCAAGGGCCTTGGCAGCCTGGTCCTTCTCCGGCACATTGATCTTTTGGCCGTCCTTCAACACCTGGGCCATATTTATTCTTTCCGCATCCCCGGTGGGCAGCACACCCCCGCAGCTGTTCACCGCATCACCTATGCGTGAGCCTTCCGCCAGGGTCACTACCCCGGGATTATTCACTGCCCCCGTCACGTAGACGGTGACTTTTTGCGAAGCAGCCTCCGTGGCCCTGCTTTCCCCAGCATCAAGCTTCAGGGCTGCTTCCTGTTCCGAATAGCCATACATCAGGCCGCCTCCTGCCACCGTGGCCAATAGCAGAAGTATCATCATGGAACGCTTGAACATGGGCACAGCTCTCCCTCCCTTCAGGCTTTTCCCTAAGGATTTCGTGCCCAGCCCAAAAACTCCTGCCTGTCGGCAGGAGTTTTCTTATTATTTGCTTGACCTTTACTTGCCCGCCTTCATGCGGTTAATGGCGCTGAAAAGGGCCTGTATGGAAGCGGTGATGATATCCGTGTCGAGACCGGCGCCCCAGACGGTACGGCCTTCTTCCGTGACTATGCCGATATAGGCCATGGCCCGGGAGTTCTGGCCCAGCTCCAAAGCATGCTCACTATAGGTCACGTCTTTGTAGCTGATGCCCAGGTTCTTCTGCAGGGCGTTGGACACAGCATCCAGACGGCCGTTGCCCCTGGCCACGAAGGTTTCTGCATTGCCGTCCACCAAAAGGTCCACGGTTCCCTTGCGAGTGCCGTCGGGCTCTTTCTTCAGCAGGAAGTCCACCAGCTGGTAGGGACTGGAAACATTCACATATTCATCGAGGAAAATCTGGTAAATTTCCTCAGGCATAAGCTCCTTGTGCTTGTGGTCGGAAACGCTCTTCACGCAGTAGCCAAAGTCCTCCCGCATGCGCTTGGGCATGTCGATGCCGTACTTCTGCTCCATGATAAAGCCCACGCCGCCCTTGCCGGACTGGCTGTTGATGCGGATGACATCTCCATCGTACTCCCGCCCCACATCCTTCGGGTCGATATAGAGGTAAGGCAGGGTCCACTTGTCGGGATTCTTCTCTTCCTTCCACTTCATGCCCTTGGCGATAGCATCCTGGTGAGAGCCGGAGAAGGCTGCGAACACCAGTTTGCCGGCATAGGGCTGGCGAGGGCTGACCTGCATGCGGGTGACATTCTCATAGAGGTCAACCAGCTCGGGCATATTGGAGAAATCCAGTCCCGGGTCAACACCCAGAGCGAACATATTCATGCCCACGGTGATGATGTCCACATTGCCTGTACGCTCACCGTTGCCGAAGAGGGTGCCCTCCACCCGGTCAGCGCCGGCCAAGAGGCCCATTTCCGTATCTGCCACGCCGCAGCCCCGGTCGTTGTGGGGATGCAGGGACAGCACTACATTGTCACGGTACTTGAGATGCTTGTTGATGTATGCCACCTGCATGCCATAGACATGGGGCATGGACATTTCTACCGTCACAGGCAGGTTGATGATGGCCTTGCGGTCAGCCGTAGGCTGCCAAACATCCAACACCGCATTGCATACCTCCAGGGCATACTCAGGCTCCGTGCCGGTGAAGCTCTCCGGGGAATACTCGAAGCGATAGTTGGCTCCCGCCTCCTCGGTAAGCTGCTTCAGAAGCTTGGCCCCCTCAATGGCAATCTGCTTGACTTCTTCCTTGGACTTCTTGAACACCTGCTCACGCTGGGCCACAGAAGTGGAATTATAGACATGCACAATGGCATTCTTCACGCCCTTGAGGGCTTCGAAGGTTTTCTTGATGATGTGCTCACGGGCCTGGGTCAGCACCTGGATAGTCACATCGTCAGGGATGAGGTCGTCCTCCACCAAACGGCGCAGGAATTCATACTCCGTCTCTGAAGCCGCGGGAAAACCTATCTCGATTTCCTTGAAGCCCACCTTGAGAAGCATCTTGTAGAATTCCAGCTTCTCATCCAGGCTCATGGGAATGATCAGGGACTGATTTCCGTCACGCAGATCCACGCTGCACCACACAGGTGCATGGTCAGGAGCATCCTTCTTGGCCCACTCCAAATCTATCTCCGGCGGCATAAAATAACCCTTGCTGTATTTCTGATAGTTCATCATCAAAGCATCCCTCCATATATCGTATACTACAATAACATATAGGCCGGATTATAGCAAGTATTTTGTATGATTATGTAAACCACAGTATTACGCAAGCTGAGAAATATTTATTTTTGTGCCCTACAGCAGGAAACATTTGGACACAACCGCCCTTTTGTGTACTGGAAGAGGCCGCTTGTCCATTACTTCTCCCCTGTGGAACCAAAACCTCCCTGACGGTCCCCACCTTCACCGGCAGTATCACCATCCACAGTCAAGTACTTCATAAAAATCCCCTGGGCCAATCGCTCCCCCTTGGCTATCTCCACAGACTCGCTGCCGCGGTTCCAAAGGGCCAGGTAGATATGCCCCTCATTGCCGGGATTATTGTAATAATCGGCATCCACCACGCCTACGCTGTTCATCATTACCAGATTGTTCTTCACGGCCATGCTGGAGCGGATATGGATATAAAGCACCTCGTCAGGCTCCATGTAAGCCTTGAGCCCGGTAGGCACCATGACCATCTCCCCGGGAGGTATCAGGGCCTCCTCTGCGGCAGCCAAATCATAGCCTGCGCTTGAAGCCGTCCCCCGCAGAGGCAGTTCTATCCCCTGGTCCTCATAGGCTGTCACTATCTCAAAGCCGCGCCGCCTGTCATCCCTCATAACTCTGTCTCCACTGCCTTGCTTTCACTGGCGTTCTCTTTGTCTTCCTCTTCTGACCGGAAGGTATTCACGGGCCTACAGTGGATACGGCGTGCTTGTAGACCATCTGCTGGCGGCCCATGACATCCATCATGATGACGAAATTGTCAAAGCCCTTCACCAATCCCTTGATCTGGAAGCCATTTACCAGATGTACGGACACAGGCGTATTGCTCTTGCGCACATTGTTGAGGAAAGTATCCTGCAAATCGGTATTGTTCTTTTTCATCCTTATGCTCCTCCCCTTATCTCCACAATCTCCCCATTATGTCTTGGCAGTCCTTCAGCAGGACTTCTACAGGCTGGTCTGCTGCCAGCCACTCTATATAGGGCATTTTTCTATACCAGGTAAGCTGCCGCTTGGCAAAATGGCGGGTTGATTTCTGGATAAGCTCCATGGCCTCTTCCCGACTCATTTCCCCTGCCAAATACGCCGCCGTTTCCTTGTAGCCAATGCCTTTCATAGCCTGAGTAGTGCGGTCCAGTCCCCTGTCCAGCAGGGACCTCACCTCATCCTCCAGCCCCGCCTGGAACATCAGCTCTACCCGCTGATTGATGCGCTGGTAGAGCTCCTGGCGGTCACGCTGCAGGCCTATGACTATGGCATCATAGCAAAGGTCCCTACGTTCCAGAGACTCACCGGCACCAGCCCGGCGCTGCTGGGAAATCTGCTCCCCGCCGAAATGCTGCACCTCCAGGGCCCTGATGACCCGGCGGAAGTCGTTAGGGTGCAATCGTTCTGCTGACTCAGGGTCCACCTGGGCGAGCAGGCCATGGACATATTCCTTACCTTTTTTTCTCCCCAGTTCCTCCAGCCAGGCCCGATACTCCCCATGTTCATCTGTCTCGTTGAACTCATAGCCCTCAAGCAAAGCCTTCACATAGAGCCCGGTGCCCCCTGCCAGGATAGGTATTTTCCCCTTGTCATTTATCTCCCTGATACATCCTGAGGCCTCGGTGACGAAATCCGTCACCCCATAGCTCTCCTCAGGCTTCCGGATATCTATAAGATGATGCCCGTTCCTCCATATCCGGCTTGGCCGAGCCGATATCAAAGCCCTTATATACCAGCATGGAATCCCCGGAGATGATTTCCGTCCCCAGCTTTTGGCCCAGGGCAATGGACAGGGCAGTTTTCCCCACCGCCGTAGGTCCCAGAATCACTATCAGCTTTTCTTTTCTGTTTGTTTTATCTGTCATTATCCTCAATCAAGTTCCAATTCCCCGCCGGGCTCTACCACCAAGACCTTGGCTTGGGTTACCTTCTCCGTCAGAGCCTTAAACTCCTGCACATCTTTGGCAATCACCGGCCAGGTATTGTAATGGACAGGTATCACATACCTTGCTCCCAGCCACTCTGCCGCCTGGGCCGCATCCTCGGGACCCATGGTGTAGTTGTCGCCAATGGGGAGCACTGCCACATCCAGCTTATCCCTGCGGCCAATGAGCTGCATATCGCTGAACAGGGCTGTATCACCTGCATAGTAAATGTTCAGGCCGCCGATATTTACCACAAAGCCGCAAGCCGTGCCCCCAGGCACCCCTGCGCTATGCTGGGCCAAAGTCATCCTGACCCTGCCAAAGGGAAGATTTATAGAGCCACCCAGGTTCATGGGAAAGCATTCCAGCCTGCCAATGCTCTCCGCCTCCGCTATTACCTCTGGAGTGCTGATAATAGCCGCCCCCGTGTTGTAGGCAATCTCAGGAGCATTGCCCAGATGGTCGCCATGGGCGTGGGTTACCAGCACATAATCGCATTTCACTTTTTCGGGCTTGATTGAAGCCTTTGGATTGCCTGTGAGGAACGGATCTGCCAGCACTCTATAATTGCCATCATCCAGAAGGAACGCAGAATGTCCGTAATACGAAAACTTCACCATAGTGTAAATCCTCCTTTCAAGTCCCCCTCGGCTTATGCTATGATGTTCGTATATCACATCATACATATTCATTATAACGCCGTTGTTCAGATTTTGTCGACAGACAAAATCTTCCAATTAGCGTTTCAACGAGGCGGTAGATATATACTCGCCGCCTGTTATGCGATGAGCCCCCCACCACTTACAACGGTAGGGGACATATCTTCCTCGTTATAACGCCAAATCAAACTGAGGTCATTACCATGAAAAAAAATATTACTTCCACTTCTCTGGCACTTCCCCAACTAACTGCCACGCTTCCCAGAATGACTCTGCCTAGCCACCTGCTTGTCAGCGGGGGACGCCCTCCCGAAAAAAAATGGCTGCAGGCGGCAGCCCAGGGACGCATACTTTGGGCTGCCGACCACGGCCTTGATGCCTGTCAAAGTTCCGGCCTTATCCCTGCCTACTGCTTGGGAGATGGAGACAGTGCCACCCAGTCAGCCTGGCAATGGGCAGAAAGCCTGTCTGTCCCCATGGACCGCTTCCCCCGGGACAAGGACTACACGGACACCCAGCTGGCCATAAAAAAAGCCCAGTCAGAAGGGCTTGCCAGCCTGCTTCTGACCGGGGTTTTTGGCGGTCGCTTCGACCATACATATAACACCTTGTTTTCCTGCGCTTTCGCGCCCCTCCCCTGCGTGCTGGCAGATGACAAGGAAGCCCTTTTCTACCTGCACGGAGGCGAAAGGCTCTCCGTCTGCTGCCAGCAAAAGCCCACAGCAGTATCCCTGATTCCCTTCACCAAGCTATGCTCTGGCGTAACCTGCCGTGGCCTGCACTGGGAGCTGACAGAGGCCACCTTGCTGCAGAGCCAGCCCAACGCCACCAGCAATCGCCTGGCAGACGCCCGAAATGCCTTCTCCGTCAGCCTGGGCAGAGGCACCCTGGGAGTCTATCTCTGCTGGGAATAATCAGCTAAAGTGCCTTTGCCTCAAAGCCTCAAAAAGAGCCACGGCAGCCGAAACTCCTACATTCAGGGACTCAGCGCCGCCAACCATGGGAATATAAGTCTTCTCCCCGGCTGACAACAGTTCTGCCGAAACGCCGTTGCCTTCATTGCCGAAGGCCAGCATAATCGGCCTTGCAAGATTCCTCCCATAAAGGGGCTTGGCTGTTTCGTCCAAGGCCGTAACCAGCAGGCTGCAGCCCTGCTCCCTGGCAAAGGCTGCGACTTCTTCTGCCTTGAGGCCAGCTATAATCGGCAGATGGAAAAGGGAGCCCATAGTGGAACGCACAGCCTTATCGGAGAACACATCTGCAGCCCCCTTGGTGAGAAACACCCCGTCTGCGCCGGCAGCATCTGCCGTGCGAATGATGGTGCCCACATTCCCCGGGTCCTGCACCCCATCCAGCACCACATAAAGAGGATTTTCCCCAGCCTGCAATTCCTGCAGGCTGTATATTTTTTGCTCCACCACCAGAAGGATGCCCTGAGGCTGCTCCGTCCCGGCGGCCTTGAGGAAAATCTGTGAGGATACAAGGCATACTTCCGTAAGCTCCGCCAGCTTTTCTGCCAGGGCCCCGCCCCGCTCGTTCTCCAGCAGAGCCTCAGTCACCAGGGCAAACCTGATGGGCCAGCCGGAGTCCGCCACCATCTCGCAAAGCCTTATACCCTCAGCCAGGAAAAGCCCATCCTTTTCCCTGTGCTTGCGCTGATGCAGGGAGGCAGCCAGCTTTACCTTCTTATTGGCAGCGCTTTCAATACGCTCAAGGTTCATTTCCAGCCTCCTAGATACAGAAAAGGGGCTGACAGCCCAAAGCAAAAGCTCCAGGCTTGTCAACCCACTCAATTGCGAATCTGTAAATTACAGGTTCTCCTTAGCCACAGCAACCAGCTTGGCGAAAGCAGCGCTGTCAGAAACAGCCAGGTCAGCCAGCATCTTGCGGTTAACCTCAACGCCAGCCTTGGTCAGGCCGCACACCAGACGGCTGTAGGACATGCCGTTCAGGCGGGCAGCAGCGTTGATGCGGGCAATCCAGAGACGACGGAACTCGCCCTTCTTGGCACGACGGTCACGACGTGCATAGTAGAGGGCCTTCATGACGGTCTCATTGGCCTTCTTGAACTGCTTGCTCTTGGAACCCTTGTAACCCTTAGCGAGCTTCAGGATCTTCTTATGACGACGATGTGCAGTCACGCCGACTTTAACTCTTGGCATTGTATTTCCTCCTAATATCTATC
>CAJOIN010000096.1:8763-9739 GCA_905234515.1 uncultured Selenomonas sp. | reverse complement strand
GTCATGATAGAATTGCTGCAGCAGCTCAATGAAGGTGTGCAGGGATTTTCGTTTGTCGTTCTTATGGGTATATACTCCGCAGGGGATGACTACGTCACTATCAAAGTCCAGCCAGGCAAATTCACCGTTGTGGTCATTGAGAAAACCTGGAGCCAGACAGACTCCACGATGTGCAGCCACATTGGTGAGGGTATTGTCATGGTCGGGGCTGTTGAAATAGTCCACATGGATTTCCTGTATCATGCGTTGCTGCAAGGCGCGCAGGGCGGGAGGAGAACCTCCGCCAACCATAAGAGTACGACCTTTCAAGTCGCTGGGAGCAACCAGCGGCTTTTTTGTCAAGCGGTCATTTTTTTCCGTGATAAGGTAGATGCGGCTGTCAAAAAGATGATGGCAGGTCACATCCGGTACTCGCTTCATAGTGTATTCCATGGCAAAAGTAATATCCTGCTCACCCCGCAGGAAGGATTCCTGTCCATGCTGCCAGTCAAAGCTCGGGACTATGTTGACGGCGGGAAAGCTGTGGCTGAACTGGGCTATGACCTGGGGCAGGAAATAGATGGCGGAACGGATGGGCAGGGAAAGGCGGATGCTTTCGGCGTATTTGGCGCTGAAATTCTGCCCCTGCTCAATGGCGGCTTTCAGCTGTCCGTAAAGAGAGCGCAGTGTGCCCACGAATTGGGCGCCCGCGGGAGTGAGCATAGCGCCTTTGCCGGAGCGCTCAAAGATAGCAAACCCAATTTCGTTCTCCACTATCTTTATCTGATAGGTCAGTGTGGGCTGCGAGATAAAGAGATTTTCAGCAGCGCGGTTGAAATTCAGCACCTGCGCCAGCTCCAGTATATATTCCATCTGCTTGGTATTCATCAGTGCGTCCTCCTTACTTGCAGTATAGCGCCTGGCCCCTGGTAATGCAATGATTTTAATAAAATAATTAAATTGATAATCTAAACTTACAATTGGATATTCTGATATA
>CAJOIN010000096.1:1978-8692 GCA_905234515.1 uncultured Selenomonas sp. | reverse complement strand
TTTTGCCAATCTGGAGTGCAATGTGCCGGCGCAGATGATTTATTTTACCGAAGATGTTCATGTCATGGTCTATATGGGCGATAAGCTCACGATGGATATTCATGGACGGGACACACTGGAAAAACAGTTCAGCGCCTTTACCGGGGGTATCAAGGCGTCGCACCATCAAAACGGACAGCAGGTCATCACGATAGATGGCGATACGGCCACGGATGTGCATTACTGCCGGGCGGCTCTAGTGATGGAAGAAAATGGCCATGATGTGGTGTCGGACAACTACATCCGCTATACGGATAAGCTGGTCAAGCAGGAGGGCAAATGGCTGATCAAAGAGCGTGAGCAGCATTTTGTCATCACGAAAAAGCAGGATTTGTAAGAGGTTGATACGTATGAAGCGCAGAGATTTTATTCGCCTGACTGGCATGGGAACCTTAGGGCTGCTGTTTACAGGCTGTGGTATTTTCAGCGATAAGGCCGCCTCACCTGCAGTAGCTGCTGAAAATGCAGGGTCTGCTGCCGAAGGAATAAAAGGAAAGAAAATTCTCGTGGCGTTCTTTTCACGTAAAGGCGATAACTATGAAGTAGGCTATATCGAAAAAGGCAATACGCATATTTTAGCAGATATGATTGCTGAAGAACTTCCCGGAGCAGATATGTTTGAAATCAAGACGGTGAAGGAATACGCTGCAGATTATCGGGCATGTACCGAAGAAGCCAAAGCTGAAAAAGAGCAGGATGCACGGCTGCAGCTAGCTTCGAAAGTAGAGAATTTTCAGGCTTATGATATTGTGTTTTTGGGCTATCCCATCTGGTGGAGCGATTTGCCCATGCCGGTCTATACCTTTATGGAAAGTTACGATTGGCAGGGCAAGACGGTCATCCCATTTTGCACTTCGGCAGGCGACGTTATGACAGGTTTGGAGGACAGGGCTATTCCGCGTTATGCCAGGGGCGCGCAGGTAAAGCTGCCAGGGATGGGGGTGTCTGGTAAGCGCGTCCAAGAAGAACCAGAGGGGGTTCGCCCGCAGGTAAAGGCATGGCTCAATAAATTAGGGTACAACCACTAATTTATATCGTAAAGTAAGGAGTAATGACAAATGCAGTATGTAAAATTTGGTAATACGGGGATGGATGTTTCGCGGATTTGTCTGGGGATGATGAGCTTTGGCAAGCCGGGCAAGGAGAATGGCGTATTTCCCTGGGCTAAGGACTATGAAGAGGGAAAGGCAATTTTCAAAAAGGCTATTGACCTAGGTATCAACTATTTCGATACGGCAAATGTTTATCAGATGGGTTCCAGTGAGGAAATTACAGGGCGTTACATCAAAGATTTTGGCTTAAATCGTGATGAAATCGTTGTGGCAACGAAGGTGAATTTTGAAATGCGTCCTGGCCGCCCTAATGGCGGTGGCACCTCCAGAAAAAATATCATGGCGGAAATCGATCATAGTCTTGAGCGCTTGGGACTCGACTATATTGATTTGTATCAGATCCATCGACTGGATGCGAATACACCAATGGAAGAAACCATGGAGGCGCTCCATGATGTGGTAAAGAGCGGTAAGGTTCGTTATATTGGCGCCTCAACGATTTTTGCCTGGCAGTTGGAACGAATGCAGAATATCGCAGAAAAACATGGCTGGACGAAATTTGTTTCCCTGCAGCCGCAATATAATTTGATTTATCGTGAAGAAGAACGGGAAATCATGCCGCTTTGTCAGGATAGGAAAATGGCGGTAGTTCCCTGGAGTCCTTTGGCTGGCGGCCGTTGTGCCCATCCTTGGGGAACGGTGACGGAACGCAATAAGATTGACGATGTTTCGCCTATGGTCTGGAATGCGACCAATGATGTAGATAAAGTGGTCATTGATAATCTGGAAAAGATTGCCAAGGAGCATGGTCGCAGCATGGCGCAAGAATCTCTGGCATGGATGCTCTCTAAGCCTTATATCACTGCGCCGATTGTGGGAACAACGGATGTAAAGCATATTGAAGAAGCCGTAGCTGCATTGGACATTAAACTTGATGAAGAAGAAATAAAGGCACTTGAAGCACCTTACGTGCCGCACATTAAGACGGGGGCTTTTTAATGGGGAGGAGGTATAACAAATGGAATTTTTCACACTGAACGATGGCAATAAAATACCAGCAGTTGGCTTTGGAACCTTTCAAATTCCAGCCGATGGCAGTACCTACAAGGCGGTAAAGAAAGCGTTAGAATTGGGGATCCGTCATATTGATACGGCAGCAGCATATTTTAATGAAGCTGAAGTGGGGCAGGCAGTAAAGGATAGCGGTATAAAAAGGGATGATATATGGATAACCAGCAAGCTGTGGCTGCAGGATTACAAATATGCAGAAGCACAGAAGGGCATTGATATTTCGCTGAAAAAACTGGGCACAGATTACGTGGATATGTATTTGCTGCACCAGCCCTATGGGGAAGTGACTGAGGCTTGGGGTGCTTTGGAAGATGCGAAAAAAGCAGGTAAAATTCGCTCCATCGGTGTTTCCAATATGACGCCAAAACTTTGGCAGCAATATGTACCGCAGTTTTCGACCATGCCAGCAGTCAATCAGGTAGAGTTCAATCCCTTTTTCCAGCAGAAAGAATTGCGTAAATTATTGGCTCCGCATGATGTGAAAATTGAAGCATGGGCACCGCTGGGGCAGGGAAATTCGTCGCTGCTGACACATCCAGAGATTGTAAAACTGGCGGCTAAGTATGGCAAAGACGCCGGACAGGTGATTTTGCGTTTTGAATATCAGGAGGGGATTATCACCTTCCCAAAATCCGTACATGAAGCTCGTATCAAAAGCAATAAGGAAATTTTTGACTTTGCCTTGACGGAGGCGGAAATGGATGCTTTGCGTGCGCTGGATACAAATCAGGGGATTCATGACCCCGACCGTCCCGGTGTCAAGGAAATGCTGTTAGGGGCATTTGATGTTCACGCTAATGATTAAGTGACGTCAAGCATTGTATTGGTGAATAACTTATGGCCGCGAAAGGCTCGCTTATCAAAAGCCGCGCGAGGCAATAAGCTATTATACAGACAGTACTTGCGATTGGTCATGAGTATCGTCCTTTTTATGGAGGAAAGATTTATGTCTATAAATGTATTTGAAGAAATGCGCAAGGGCGCAGCTTATGATATCCGGCAGGAAGATTATGTGGAGCAGGTGCATAGTGAACTCAACCGCTGTGCCAGTCTGTGTCAGAAAATCAATGCTACGGATGTAAACGACAAAGACAGCATCTTGAAACAGGAAAAGGAACTTCTGTCCAATACCGAGTTCACAGATTCCTATTTTACGCCGCCTTTCCAAATTGATTGCGGCAACCGGGTATTTGTGGGCAAAAATGTCTTTGCCAACCATAATCTGACCATGATGTCTCTGGGCACGATTACGATTGAAGATGGGGTTATGTTGGGACCGGAAGTAGGGCTGTTTACCGTCAATCATGAACCGAAAAATATCCGTACGGTCATGACCAAGGAAATCCATATCAAGAAAAATGCCTGGATTGGTGCCAGAGTAAGCATTTTGCCAGGAGTAACCATAGGCGAAAATGCGATTGTTGGCACTGGGGCTGTGGTCACCAAAGATGTTCCCGATAACTGTATGGCTGTCGGCGTACCGGCAAAGGTCGTTAAGAAATTAGATTAAGTTTACGAGAGGGGGCAAAGTAAAATGGCCAAGACATTGGTAATCTATTATTCCCGCAAGGGTCAGAATTATGTAAGTGGCAGTATTGTGGATTTACCGAAAGGCAATACGGAAATTGTGGCAGAGTTTATCCAAAAGGCGGTAGGGGCGGATTTATTCGAGGTAGAAACGAAAAAATCCTATGCGATTGACTATACGCAGTGTACGGTAGAGGCCAAGGCAGAACTGCGCGACAATGCCCGTCCGGAATTGGTGGAAATGTTGCCGTCAGTGGCGTCATACGATAATATCGTGGTGGCTGGCCCCTGCTGGTGGGGCACCTATCCGGTGGCGGTATTCACCCAGCTCGAAGCACTGGATTTCACTGGGAAAAAGGTATTCCCCGTGATGACCCACGAGGGCAGTGGCATTGCCGGTGCTCCTGCTGCTTTGAAGAAATACTGCCATGGTGCCGTGGTCGGAGAAGGGCTGGCTATAACGGGGGGAGCCGCCGCAGGCTCTGAAGCAAAAGTGGCTGCCTGGGCAAAGAAAAATCTTGCCTAAAAGGGAGGATAGATAAAATGAGCAAAGAGGTTATGATTGTCACCGGTGCCGGGCAGATTTCGATGGCTATTGCCCGCCGCATGGGCTATGGCAAGAAGATTATTCTTGGTGATAAAAACGAAAAGAATGCACTGGCAGTGGCTCAAATTATGAACCAGGCAGGCTTTGACGTGGAGCCGTTTGTGATGGATATGTCTTCGCGGAATTCCATTCAGGCTATGGTGCAAAAAGCAACGGAATATGGCGAAGTAAAAGCATTGGTCTGTGGCGCAGGTGTTTCGCCGTCGCAGGCACCGATTGAAGTTATTTTGCAGGTTGACCTCTATGGTACGGCAGTGTTGATGGAAGAAGTGGGCAAGGTTATTGCCCCAGGCGGTGCAGGTGTGATTATCTCCAGTCAGTCCGGGCATCGCATGCCGGCACTCACGCCGGAGCAGGACAGGGCACTGGCGATGACGCCGACAGAGGATTTGCTGAAGTTGGATTTTTTGCAGCCGGAAAAGATAAAGGATACTTTGCATGCCTATCAACTGGCCAAACGCTGTAATGAAAAGCGCACGATGTATGAAGCTGTCCGCTGGGGCGAACGTGGTGCAAGGATAAATGATATTGCACCCGGAATTATCGTTACGCCTTTGGCCATAGATGAATTCAATGGCCCGCGTGGTGATTTTTACAAGAATATGTTTGCCAAGTGCCCCGCAGGCCGTCCCGGCACCGCTGATGAAGTGGCGGATGTGGCAGCGCTTCTGATGAGTGAGCGGGCACAGTTCATTACCGGGGCTACTTTCCTGGTAGACGGCGGAGCCACGGCATCTTATTATTATGGGCCACTGCAGCCTGAGAAATAAAATTGAAACTCCTGGCTTGACTTGGAGCAGACTCCAAGTGATAAAGTAAATTTGAACTCGAAATTATGACATAAGAAGGAGTTTGGCTTGAATGTCAAGAAGATGATAGTAGTAGCGATGGCTATGGGAGTTTTATGACAAATCTTGCATTTACGGAGGCAGTTATGGCACAGAGAAAAGCAGTGAAGGTAACCCAGACCGCAGGACGGCAGCAGCTGGGGGAGTTCGCCCCGGACTTTGCCCGCTATAATGACGATATACTTTTCGGGGAGGTGTGGTCAAAGAACGATGTGCTCTCCCTGCATGACCGCAGCATCGTGACGGTTTCCGCCCTGGTGGCCAGCGGCATGACGGACAGCTCACTGAAATATCACTTGCAGTCGGCCAAGAAGAACGGAGTCACCCGTGAGGAAATGGCCGAGGTCATCACCCAGCTTGGTTTCTACGCTGGCTGGCCCAAGGCCTGGGCGGCCTTCAATCTGGCCAAGGAAGTGTATAACGAGTCAGTGAAGGACACGCTTGCAGGCGATAAAATTGATTTGGAAACTATCAGGCAGACCAGCCTTTTCCCTGTGGGGGGAGAAAATGTCGACTATGCTCAGTATTTTGACGGCAAGAGCTATTTGAATATGCTTTCCCTTGACCAGGTCATCATAGGCAATGTGACTTTCGAGCCTGGCTGCCGCAATCACTGGCATATCCATCACGCCGACAAGGGCGGCGGGCAGATGCTTCTGGTCACCGCAGGCCGGGGCTGGTATCAGGAATGGGGGCAGCCCGTACGGGAACTGATGCCCGGCGACGTGGTGCATATACCTGCAGGCGTCAAGCACTGGCATGGAGCCGCCAAGGATTCCGCCTTCCAGCACATCGCCATAGAAGTGCCTGGGGAGAATACCAGGAACGAATGGTGCGAGCCGGTGGATGAGAAGGAATACATGGACCTGCCATAACGCAAAATAATTATCATCTGTGCTATATTATGTACAGGCTTTCGTTAAGCTCTCCTAAATACAATACACAGCCAAAAAGCGGCCGTACTGCTCATGCGGCCGCTTTTTGGTGTGTGAAAGTCTTTTGCGGATAGCGCGCTGGGAGTTTACCTTGTAGCCTTCTTCTTAGGCAACTTTTGCAGCGTCAATCATCTTGAGGACATCTGCATGTGAGATGCTCTTGCCATTGTAAGAATACTTGTTGTCCTTAGACATGAAGCCGGTTCCAAGTACGCCGACGCTCAGGTCATGGGAGATGCCAAGCTGGCTCAAGCCTTTGCCTACAGCTTCCCGCAGCAGGATGTTGACCGGTCCGGCCACGCCGCTCTTGTCGCTCAAGGCGCTGTGGATCTCGGCTACGACTTCTCCGAAGATGCCGCCCTTCTTGGCGAAAGCATCTGCCAGCTGATTGACTTCGGTAAGAGTCCCACCGGATACAAAGTCCAGTTCAAAATCATTCAGCTTCTTGTTGTTCATTGCGTTCTTCATTTTCATCTACTCCCTTCGGTGGTTGACTTTGTTTGTTGTTTTCTGTCTATACATACGCACCGGTGGAGAAAGTATTACAAAGCAGCTTACAAGTTTTTTGATATTTGTCCAGAGCAGCCGCTTGGCATTCAAAAAAAGACTCCAGGAAATCGCAACGGTGGCAACAT
>CAJOIN010000096.1:0-1947 GCA_905234515.1 uncultured Selenomonas sp. | reverse complement strand
TGCCAATGAAGGTTCACCCTGTGGGCAGGAATACTTGCTTTACAAGCTCTGCCTTTTCATAGCCACCGTCTGGGCTTATGAGGTACTTTTCGATATTTTCCTCGAAATTGACGTTCATTTTCTGCCAATGTTATCACCTACTTGTCAGTCTTCCCTCCTGAATAATTCATGGCGGAAAGCTTATCTGTAATGCCAGAAAAGAAAGGTGCCCCCCATACATCAAGTTCAGCAGAATTGCGTATGAAGTCTTTGACATCTTTCTTGGCTGCTTCGAAATCAACAGTGGCAAACCTTTCATTCAGCATTTCTTTCAAAATCGGCAGGGTCAATACTTCCCTGGGGTCCCAACGGTCCGATCGCTCCAACCGCTGTTGCAAGTGCAAAAGGTTAATGGGGGTGTTATGGGCCAGATACCAGACATAATCATAAAAATCTCGCCCTTTGACTCGATTATTCCAGCCACGGCATAATACCGCATGAGTTTTGCCTGCGAACAAGGACGGCTTGTCGTAAAGACGGACGGCAAAGGGAACGGGGTGCAGGGCATATTTCGTTTCGTAAACAGCCCCTGCTGGCGGCTCAGTATCTACCTCCACCTTGATTTTCAAAACTTCATCCTTGGTCAGGCCCTTGGTATCGGCTTCATTGCCGGTAATCTTAATGATCTGTATGCAGGTGCCCCCTTTGATGAAGGCTGACTGAATGGGGCTGATCTTTGTTTTTGGCTTGCGTTCCACTGTCATTTGTAACCCCACAGAGGCCAATTCCTGCCTCATGCCGGAAAGGTAATTTTCCAAATCAAATTCCGGGTTGGGCGACAACAGGGAAAAGTCCATATCCTCCGAAAAACGTTGCAAGCCATGGAAAATACGCAGTGCCGTACCTCCATAGAAAGCACCGATTTGAAAAAAACCGCTATGGCTCATGCCGCACAGAGCCACTTCTTGTATGATTTCTTTCAGTGCATTGCGGTAATCCGTGGCATTCCGGCAATCGTACTTCTCCAGCATATCCTGAATAATGGTCATCTTATGGTCACTCCCTTCTCCACCAGTCGGGCCAGCAGCTTTACATTTTGTGAATGATATAGCTCCGTCAGGCTCAGCAGTTTCTCTTGCTGCAAGCTGGCAAATGTCTCCTCATCAAGGCGTAAATCCGCAAACAGCATTTCTTTTAGTGCCCCAAGGCTTTTGGCAGGAGGCTTTATGTAAAGCATATCGCAAAGAGCCTTTTCAGGGGAAGCTATAAGATAGCTATATGCACCTTCCTGCTTCCAGTGCACCTCGTGCGGGTATGCCTCTTTTGGAACGTCCCGGTATGAGAAATTGCCCAGGGCCGTTTGAAACAGCTTGCTTCTATTTTTGCAAAAGGTGGCAGAGGTGCAGGTCTCTACCCGCTCCGGGATAAGGCCATAGTGGGAAAGGGCATAGGAAAAGGAGATGTAGGACGGGCCGTAGATAACCCCCGCTAAAAGATATGCAGGTACATTGGGGTCAGTCTCGTATAATCCCTGCGTATTTTTATCAAAGAACCATTTTTCACCATGCGTTGAATTCTGGTTTGCGGTGTCCCATAGTCTGACAATTCCAGAAGCAGGTCTTGTGTTGTCCGTATCATAGTATTTCCTCCAATAAATATCATTATACGATACTTATTGGAGGAAATCAACTCGTTTCTCCCCTGCTTCCTGCATCAGCCTGTCAAAGTAGCTAACATAGTGTTTGTCATCATCGGCAGTTTGTGCAAATTTTGCACAAACTGAATGTAGCTATGCCTATTACGCCACAACCTTGCGCCAAATTTGTTTTGCCCTATCGCAAAGGCCGTCCCAATTGGCTTCGCGGTAGGCCCGCTTATCTTCTTCGGAGAACCTGTCGGCTTCATACCTGGAGTAATCCTTGAACTGCAGGGTATTGTATGCGCACAGCCGCAGAGGCTTCACCTTCA
>CAJOIN010000095.1 GCA_905234515.1 uncultured Selenomonas sp. | reverse complement strand
ACTGGGCAGGAATCTCCTCTGCCGCAGCCATCAGGAGCTTATCCTGCATAACTACCCGGCTGTTCAGCCCTCCCTCATGCTTTGCTGCTGACAGCAGCAGTTTCGTGTAGGAAAGCAGCACAGGCACATCAGGATATTTCTCTGCCAACACATCTGACATATGGCCATTGGCCTCGATTGCCTCCAGGTCACTTTGGGCTGCCTTCAAGGTGCGCACATCCGCCTTCTCCAAAGAAACAGCCTTCAGCAGCACCAGTGCCTCCTGGTAGTTTTTCTCTGCCTGCTCCAGCGTGCGGTTGTCATAAGAATCCACCTGGGCCCTCACAGCCTGCTGGCTGGAGTCCCAAAACATGTGTATCCCATAGCCCCCTGCAGCCACCACCATCAGCACCAGCACTATGAGGACAGCCCCCGCCCTGCGTCTTCCACGGCGCAGAAGCATTACTGCCACCACCAGTACCACCAAAAACAATACTGCTAAAGCTCCTCCTGATACATATATAAGATCCGTCATAGAATACCCCCTTCTAAGTCACAACGTCTTAGTATTCCACTTCATAGAGATAAAGGCCGCAGGCAGGCGCCGTGGGGCTGGCCTTGCTGCGGTCACAGGCCTCTAATATTTCCCTGAAACGCTCCACCGTAAACCGCCCGGTGCCCACATCCACCACCGTGCCTACAATATTTCGCACCATATGGTACAGGAAGCCATTGCCATGAATGTTGAATTCCAGGATGCCTCCCTCTTTTTCCAAAAGCTCCGCTCTGTACAAGGTCCGCACAGGACTCATGGGCGCACCGCCTGCCGCCCGGAAGGAACTGAAATCATGTGTTCCCTCCAGCAAGGCCAGGGCCTCCCGCATAGCTCCTATGTTAAGAGGACGCCAAATATACCAGGCATATCTGTCCGTAAAAGGATTTGGCACAACCCCTTGCTGCAAACGGTAGAGATATGTCTTGGACTTGGCACTGTGTCTGGCGGAAAAATCGAAATCCCCTTCCCAGGCCTCAACCACCACAATGTCGTCTGGCAGCAGGCTGTTGGCTGCCTTGACAATACGCTCCGTGGGAATGCTGCCGTTGGTAAAGAAGTTCACCACCTGGCCATAGGCATGTACCCCGGCATCTGTGCGTCCAGCTGCAGCCATTTCTATGGAGTCACCAAACATCTTGCCCAGCTGTTTTTCCAGCACATTCTGCACAGCAACCACCGGGGGCGTCTGTCGCTGAAAGCCATGATATCTGGTACCGTCATAGGCCACCTTCAAGCAGATATTTCGCCGTCTGGCCTTCATTTCCTCTTTATGTTCTCTCTTCATGCATTGAATACCACGCTTATACTTCCCTCGGCAAAAAAATAAGACGGAACATACGCTCCGTCTTAAATTCTAAACTATCAGGGCCTTTATTGCAAGGCTTCCTTCAGCACCTTCATGTTTTCCCTCATGACCTTCAGGTAAGCATCCTTGGCCTCAGGGGTTGCCTCACCAGTCACCACCGGGTCCAGCTTGTAAAGTTTGGCTCCTGTTTCCCTGGCAATGGTCTCGGCTGCTGCGGGAGAATACTGGGGCTCCGTAAAGAGCACTTTCACCGGCAGCCCCTTCACCTGCTCAATGAGTTCTTCCAATTCCTTGGGGGTGGGCTCCGTGCCCGGCTCCCGCTCCACCACGCTGACAATGTTCAGCTTGAATTCCTTGGCCAGGTAGGGGAAAGCCTCATGGAAGGTCACAATATCCTTATGGGGCAAGGTGTCCAGCTCCTGGTGCATCTCATCCCTCAGCTCCGAAAGCTTCTGGACATAGGCCATGGCATTGTCACGGTACTGCTTCTCATGGGCCGGGTCAGCCTCGCAAAGCTGGCTGGTAATGGCCTTCACCTGCTCAATATCATATGTCACAGACAGCCATACATGAGGATTTTCCTCCTCCCCGTCCTTCAAAAGGTTGATTTTGTCACTCTTGGAGGCATCAATGATCTTCAAATTCTTTTGCTGGCTTACGACCTTGTCAAGGAAGCTTTCCATACCGGCCCCGTTAACCACAAAGACATCGGCACTCTCAAGTGTCTTCAGATCCTCGGTGGTGAGCTGATAATCATGGAGGCAGCCCGTCTGGGGCTTGGTCATGTTCACCACCTCTACCCCTTCCACCCCGTCGGTGATGTTCAGCACATCAATGTACATGGGGTAAAAAGAAGTCACAATGTGAAACTTCCCGTCCTTGCCAGACTGAGCCTGCTGTCCTCCGCCACAGCCCAAAGTCAAAAAGCACAGGGCAAACACCAACAGCCAGCAAACATTCTTAAACTTTTTCAAATGAATACTCCTTCCTATGTTCTTCTCATACAAAAGGACGCTGGCCCGGTGTCGGCAGCACCTGACTAGCGTCCTATACTCATTACCCAAAATACAATACACAGAGCTCCGAAAAGCTACACTTCTAGTATAACAAATCTGTCAAGAGGTATAACTTTAACCTGGAAACATGACAGGAATTTCCCAGTAAATGGCGAATAAGAAAGACAAATGAACGGCTCGGGAATAATACTTACAGCAATCAAATTTGGGAAGGATGATCCGCCGTGACAATGTTTTGGATTGCCTTACTGCCAATTCTTTGGCTCATCATTGCCCTCAGCGGCCTGAAAATGGCAGCCTGGAAGGCCTGTCCCGTGGCGCTCATCATTTCCCTCCTTGCCAGCGTGGAATTCTTTGGCATGCCCTGGGAGTACACGGCTACAGCAGCCCTGGAGGGCACCGCCCTGGCCTGCTGGCCCATCCTGCTCATCATCACCGCCACTATCTACACCTACCATCTTTCCGTCCACACCAAGGGCATGGATATCATCAAAAAGATGCTCACCTCCGTCAGCTCGGATAAGCGCATGCTCATCCTGCTTATCGCCTTCGGCTTTGGCGGATTCCTGGAGGGCATGGCAGGCTTTGGCACCGCTGTGGCCATCCCCGCCAGCATGCTGGCAGGCATGGGGGTCACCCCGGTGGTTTCTGTGTCAGTCTGCCTCATAGCCAACTTCGTTCCCTCCGCCTTTGGCTCCATAGGCATTCCCATTGTGACCCTGTCCAGCGTCATGGGCAGCAATCCGGCGCAGATTGCCACCTTCGTGGCCCTGCAGCTAACCATTCTCTCCCTGGCCTGCCCCTTCCTGATAGTCATCACTGCCGGAGGTTCCCTGAGAGCCCTCCGGGGCATGGTTCCCGTCTGCCTGATCTCCGGCCTCTCCTACGCCCTGACCCAGCTTTTCGTATCCTATTTCATGGGGCCGGAGCTGGCAGGGGTGGCAGGCGCCCTGACGACCATGGCCGCCATCATAGCCTGCGCCAAATTTTTCCCTCCCGAAGAAAGCCAGTTCACCGCTTCGGTACCGGACTCCTCAGAGCCTATACCGGCCCGGCAGGGCTTCATGGCCTGCCTGCCCTTCCTGCTGATTTTCGTTTTCCTGCTGTTCACCAGCAAGCTCTTCCCCCTTATCTACGAATCCCTCATCATGTTCCAAACCTCTGTGCTCATCTATCGTGGTGAGGGCGGCAGCCCCTATACCTTCTACTGGATTGCCACCCCTGGCATGATTATCTTCCTGGCCGCCTTCATAAGCGGTTTTGTGCAGAAGCTTTCCCTACTGGAAATGCTGGGTGTGCTGAAGAAAACCATCATCAGCCTTCGGGCCACCTTCATCACCATCATTACCATCATCGCCACCGCCAAGGTCATGGGCTACAGTGGCATGACCACCACCATAGCCGATATGACTGTGGCTGCCACAGGCACGGCCTATCCCTTTATCTCAGCCTTTATCGGCTCCATTGGCGGCTTTATCACCGGCTCAGCCACCTCCACCTGTATTCTCCTGGGGAAACTCCAAATGGATGCGGCCATTGCCATTGGCGCCAGTCCCACAGCCCAGGCCTGGGTAGCTGCTGCCAATGCCACGGGAGCCTGTGCAGGCAAACTCATAGCTCCCCAGAGCATAGCCATCGGCGTGGCAGCTATAGGCGCAGCAGGAGCCGGTTCCGAAAGCAAGCTCTTTTCCACCACCCTGAAGATTTATGTTCCCTTTATCATCATGCTGGGAGGCATAGTCTACTTCGGCCAGGCATTGCTCCAATAACCACATACTGAAAAAAAGAATCCGGAAGATGTTCCTTTGCCAGGGACCTCTTCCGGATTTTTTCTTGCTACTGTCTATGTATTTTCTTGCCAAAACTGTCAAAGAAAGCCTTGCTGATACGGCCGAAAATACCTTTCTGCCCATGTTCCGAATTATCCCTGAGTCTAAGCTCATCCCTGGCCATTACCCGCTTGCCTGTCTTGGAATCAAATACCTCAAAGCGAATCCGCACCGTTGATGTGTAGATGGTCTGGGGAGGATGATCAACCGGCACAGTGTAGGTATAAGTTTCCTCATATCTTTTGCCGTCCGACCGCTTGACTGTCCGCGTCCCCCTCCTGGTTTCCCAGGAGGTATATGCCGGTTTTATGTAGTAACCATCCTGCCATTTCAGCAGTTCAGCCTTGACATAAACATCTGCAGCCTGATTGGGGTCTTCCGGGGACATAGCCTTGGCACTGTCCTGTCTTATTACGTGGTACTTGGGGCGAGAAGCAATTTTCATATAATCTTCCTGAATAACCTGCTCCAGCAAGTCATCATCAAGCCCCGCTTTCTCACTCACTGTCACATCATAAATCAACACACGCTGAATCTTGGAAAAATCATAGCTGCTATCAGCCCATTCAGTTTTCTCAGCACTGGCAGGCAGGGCCGAGACCATCAGCAGGCACAAGGCCGCTATCAGGATACGCCACCATTTCATGAAACATCTCTCCTTTCTCGCCTGATGTTCACTAAATGAAAATTTCTTCATTCCCATAGTCTATTCCTGCCATAGCGCAGTGATTTTATTTTATGGCAAGCACTTAACTCTAAGGCTCATAATGACGATAAACATATATGAGGAAATGGATTTCTGCGTCAATTCAAGGGAGGAAGGTCACCATGGCAAACTCAATAAACACTAATTTTTTCCTTCAGTATAAAAACGCCGGACAGATAGGAAAAACCACCGCCAACGCTAATAAAGCCAAAGGCAGTGAAGCTAAGGACCCCTTTGCCCAGTACGGAAGCAGCGCCTCTGTGGAGCTGTCCAGTGAAGGCCTTTCCGCCCTGGCAGTTCAACAGAAAAACTCAGCTGGTGACGCCGGTGATGGGTCAGGCAGTGTAAAAGCAGGCGAAGGCCAGCTTTCTGCCAAGGCCCAGGATTTCCTGGCCAAGCTCAAGGAAAAATACGGGGATTATGACTTCATCGTGGCCGATGACGTGGACAATCCCCTGGACATGGCCAGCAGCACCAAGAGGTATTCCGTCATCCTCTCCAGCCAGGAGCTTGAAAGAATGGCTGAAGACGAGGAATATGCCGACAAGGTTATGGGCCAGGTGGACAAGGCCATCGGCGTGGCTGACAAGCTTTCCGAAAGCGGCCAATTAGGCGAAGGCGTATCCTTCAGCAAGATTGCCATCTCCATCGACGCCGAGGGCAACATGAAGCTCTTCGCCGAACTGGAAAGAGCTTCCCAGGAACAAGCAGATCGCCTGGAAGCCGCCAAGGAAAAGAAAGCCCAGGAGGCCAAGGAGAAGGAAAAAGAGGAAGAAGCCCAGGAACCCCAGCCCCTCCTGCAAAGGTTCAGGCTGGAAGCCTCCTCGGAGGAAGACCTGCTGGAAAAGATCCTTGGCATTGACTGGAGCCAGGTTGCCTACGAGTAAACGCCATCCCCCACTAGCACTAAAGGCTTCTGCCGTGAATCTGCGGCAGAAGCCTTTTGGGTTGTCATACATAGTCACAGGAAGCCATTCAGGGAAAGACCTCCGGCCATTCCCTTAATCAGTACGTTCAGCCCTCATTTCTATTTTCCTTTTGTACATGGCAGTATCTGCACGGCGGAATACATCCTCTATGCTCACATCCGTTTTTGAATCATAATAGGCCGTTCCCACAGCAGCAGAAGGCGCTTCCCAAGGCTTGACCTTTTCTCCGCCGGCAAGGCTGCCCAATCTTGCCTCAAAATCCGCAAGCAGCTTATCTGCCTTTGCCAGATCCGTTTTCTGAAGAAGAACTACGAATTCATCCCCGCCTATCCTGTAGACAGGGGAATGGGCAAAGACATCGCACACAACACTGCAATAATTCTTGATAAGCGCATCCCCATACTCATGGCCATAGGTATCATTTATCTTCTTCAATGAATTGATGTCCATCATGATGATGCCAAAATCATCCATCTGGCCATTGGCAATCTTTTTATTGATTTCCTCCATTCTCTCCTTATATGCAAATTTGTTTTTCACGCCGGTAAGAGAGTCTGTATTGGCAAGGTATTTCATATGAGCCGTCTCTTTTTCCGCAGAAATGAGCTGGAGCATGTAGTTCTTGATATTTTCTGTCATCTGACCGATGGTATTGCTTAAAGACTCCACCTCATTCTTTATATCAAGATTTGGTTTCTCAAAATCAAGCTGATCGGGGGAACTTACGCACCTGCTCTGCTCAATGTATCTGATGGCGCTTTTTTCCAGCAATTCGATAGGATCTGTGATATTCCTCGAAGTCCAGATAAGAAATACATAAATGAATACAGCGCCGATAACAATGATGATCAAAAGGACATTAAGGGTCTTATACAGGATATCGCGGTACATCTGTGTCAGGTCTATATCGACTCC
>CAJOIN010000094.1 GCA_905234515.1 uncultured Selenomonas sp. | reverse complement strand
TGGCGATTTCCTGCCAGTCCTGCCAGGTCAGTTCATGGCCGAAGGAGGCCTGCAGGTCATTTTCTTCTTCATAGTATTGCAGGACCAGGGCATCGCTGGCCGGGGCCAGGGGCTTGAAGGGGCTGCGGAGAGTGTAGCTTCCCTCTGTGACAGGCAGGATGTCTGCCGGGGGGAACTCTGTGCCCTTGGCCTGGGCGTAGGGTGACTGGGAGAAGTCCAGCACCTGCTGGATAAGGTGGAAGGAGCGTTGGCCCTGTTCCCGCAACTGCTGCTCCAGCCCTGCGGACTGAAATTCTGCCAGTACCTGCCCGTGAAAGTCCTCGCTGACCTTTCCCAGTCCGGGCAAAAATACCGGGTCACTTTCGTTTACTGCTTCATGATGCTCAATGGGCACATTGGCCAGGGGAAGCATGCCTACGGAAAAATATCTGGCAGTGGCAATGGTGCGCTGGAAGGAATTGGCATAAAAGCGCACCTCCCCCGGGGCAGGCTGGGCATTTCTTTCCAGCAGTTCCTCCTGCTCCAGCCATTCCCGGAAATACTGTCCCATCAGCATTTCCAGTTCCCCGCCCTTGGGGGAAAGCTCCCCGGCCCTGCAGCGCCAGGCAAACCAAGCATGGGGCGTTAGCTTGGCCAGGGTGGAGTCCCGCCCTGCCAAAGGAGCGCGGATATTGTGGCGGCTGAGCACCAGCACCTGCTCCAGAGGATAGTCCTGCCTGTTCTCTGCCGCCCGGGCCAGGCAAGGCAAAAGCAGCAGGAGGCAAAGAAGGAGGGACCAGACTTTCCTGCACATAAGTATCACTGCCTTTCTGCATTGTTAAGGGTTTTTCCTAAGATAAGCATACCCCAGGCGGCGCGGAAAGGAAAGCTTTTTATACCATGCAAACTTAAAGGCGGCCCCGGTATTTCTTGGGGCCGCCTTTCGGCTAGCGCTATCATGCTACCTGATACCGTTCCCTTAACTGGGCTGCCAGGCTGTTTCTGGCGCGGGCATCGACGATGCTTTTGTTGAATTTGAGATCGAAGGCCAGGGCCCTCAGCTTGTCGATATCGTGGTTGATTTGCCAGTTTTGGACAATCCAATCTTTGGTGTAAGTATGCTGGCCAACGTTTTCGTACAGCGGGACAGACTGGCTGAGATTACGGGCTTCACTTTCGAGCATTTTTATGAGTTCTTTTATTTTCTCAACAGTATCTAACACGCAAAACACTTTCCTTTCCTTTTCGCTAGACTAGGATAGCACATTATATATGCCTTGCCAATAGATTTACCTTGTATACATGATTTTTAATCCTGGTCTAAACTTTCTTGGCTTTGTCCTGGTGCAGTTTATGTTGAGTCCTTGGTGAACATAACCAAGGGTATGGTGAAGACACCTCTTATGGCTGCAGAGAAGTTATAGGTACAACGAAGACATCATCTTCCCGGCTGTAAGCAGCATTGCTCAGACCGCAAAGGACGCACAGGAATTTGGGCTCCTTCCCCCGCCCCTCTTTGGCAATGCTATCCTTGATTTTAAGCAGGCTTTTGGCAGCAGCATCTATCTGGTTGGCTCCCAGCTTAATCTCAAAGGCTCCCCACTCTCCATTAGGCAGCTCCACTATGGCATCGATTTCTTTGCCTTTGTAATCCTGATAGTGGAACAGTTTGCCTCCAATGGCTTGGGCATAAACCCAGAGATCCCTTTCACATAGAGCTTCGAACAAAAAGCCCATAGTTTCCAGGTCATTGATAAGTCCCTCTGCGTTTAGTCCCAGCAAGTTGCAGGCGATAGAAGGATCGGTAAGGTGCCGTTTGCTCCCCTGCTTAACTCGTACTGACGAGCGTACGCTGGGGCTGAAGGGGAGTTGGTCTTCGATGACATATAATCTGCGGAAAACATCCAGGTATTCAGCTATGGTCTGGTCGCTTATGTCTATGCCATCAACGTCTTTTATATCCTTCTTGAGGGTCTTGTTTGACACCGTGGTTGATTCATTTCTTGCCAGCGACCGAAGCAGGCGAATCATTTTCGAACTGTCTCTCTTTATATCATCCAGACGATTGGCTCCATCATCGATAATGGCATTGATATAGCCTTGTGGCAGTAAGTAGGATTGCTCCTCCGGCACAGTAAGCCCCTGGGGCCAGCCTCCCCTGACAATAAGCTGGGATAACCGCCGTAAACTTACATCTCCTGTTAGCTGAGTCTCAAGTTTCCCGCTAAATAGCGATTGCAGGGACACTTTGCCGTCAGAGTCTCCAGATTCCCATAAGGACATGGTTCGCATACGCAGAGGGGCTATGCGCCCGGCTCCGCTGTGCATGATTCCTTTTCTTTTTGGGGTGGAAGAACCGGTCAGGATAAACTGCCCTTGTTTATGCCTTATATCTACCTCATACCGCACTGCATCCCATAGACTAGGCACTTCCTGCCATTCGTCTATGAGTCGGGGGACTTCTCCCTGTAGGACTGCAGATGGTTCAAGGCTGGCTAGTGTCCTGTTTTGGAAGTTGTTCGCAGGATCTCCCAGCATAAACTTGCTATTGCTGCTATTCTCCGCTGTCCATGTTTTTCCGCACCACTTTGGGCCTTCAATACAAACAGCACCAAACGCCTGCAGGTGGTCTTTTAGGAGCTTATCTATCACTCTGGGGAGATATCCGTTTCTTGACATTACGGTCACCTCTTTGTACTGAATTTATACATATGACTTTAACAAATTAACCAATTTTACTTTATCATATTCTCAAATATTACTCAATCAAATTATTAAAGCACATGCTTTGGCTTTTAGGGATTTGTCCTGGTGCAGTTTATGTTGGGCCATTAGTGAACATAACCAAGGCCATGAAGAAGGCGGCCGCAGTTTAGGCGGCCGCCTTTGGCAAAGGGCAGGGGTCAGCCCTCGATATTTGTCACTTCGGCAATGATCAGGCAGTGGCCTGCTTCGCCTTTTTCCGGGGTGTAGAAGGGCAGGGCGCACTCAGGGTAGTTTGCCTTGTCCAACTGCTGCATGAAGAGCTTCTTGCAGATGAGGGTTTCCTTTGCTTCCTCATAGGTGACGCCGCTGGGGAGCATTTTGGGGGTGAAGCCGGCTTCCTTGGCTTTGTCCGTGTCCCGGCCAGATTTGCTGCCGAAGATGGCCAGGGCTTTTTTGTGTGCCTCATCATAGAAGGACAGGGTCAGCTCTTCGTGGCGGGTGATGAATTCGTATGTGTAGCGCAGGGGCTTCACCACCAGGAAGAGGACGGGCTTGCCCCACATGGTGCCCATGCCGCCCCAGCTGACTGTCATGCTGTTATAGTCTCCTTCCACGCCGGCGGTGAGCAGGGCCCACTCCTTGTCCAGCTTGGTAAAGGGATGGGAAGTGAAATCGGAAATATTCATAAATATGCTCCTTTCGAAAGTTGGTCTCGATTAGGGATAAGTTTATCACGGCGGCAAGGCCTTGGCAAGAAAGTTCCCCTGGGGAAGGCCTGCTTGTTTTTCCGGAACAATCTGTTACAATGAAATTATAGGAAAGTTCTTACTGCAGAACAGGAGGATGCTAGTATGGAATTCAAATTTGCCCATAACAACATCAACGTGCTGGATTTGGCAAGAAGCATAAAGTTCTATGAGGAAGCCCTGGGGCTGAAGGAAGTCCGCCGCAAGGAGGCGGAAGGCTTTATCCTGGTCTATTTGGGAGACGGGGCAGGCAGCGCCCATGAGCTGGAGCTCACCTGGCTGAAGGACAGGAAAGAGCCATATAACCTGGGGGAGAACGAGTTTCATCTGGCCTTCACCACCGATGACTATGAGGCCGCCCATGCCAAGCACAAGGCTATGGGCTGCATCTGCTATGAAAATGAGGCCATGGGCATCTACTTCATCAACGACCCGGACGGATACTGGCTGGAAGTGCTGCCCCGCAGGTAACTGCTGGCAGGGTCAGCCCGGGCAGATTTCCCCGGTCGGGCAGGATTTTTCTTTGCGTGTGTCGAAAGAAGCCTTAGGTTCGCAATATTAGAAAGGGCGTGGTAGCGATGGGGAGCGTGCTGAAGAATTGTCCCTATTGCCGTAAGGTTTATCTTGATGTGGGGGAAGGATGCTGTCCCGAGTGCAAGGAGAAGCGGGAGGGCCAGCGCCAGATGGTGCGGGATTATCTCACGGCCAATCCTGGCGCGGACATGATGGAAATCGCCAAGGCTACGGGGCTTTCCTCCAAGGTGCTCATGACCATGAGCCGGGAGGGATTCCTGGCTGCCCGCCGGGTAGCCTATGCTCATCCCTGCAAGGGCTGCGGGACTATCATTGACGAGGGGCTTTACTGCAAGGCCTGTATTGCCTCCTTTGCCAAAAAGAGGGCAGACATTGCGGCCAGGCGCTTGATTGGCAACCTGCGCAGCGGCGCCAAGGCGGAGCGGCGGGAAGCGGACGGCAAATTCCTTACCAAGACCTATAGTAAATACATGGACAGCTCCGGGGTGCCGCTCTTAAAAAGCGACCGGGCCAAGCTGAAGAGAAAACAGTCAGGCAAGGGTGGCTTTTATAACTCTATGGCAGATTACAGGTAGCTCTGGCAAGAGATGGAAAATGCCAAAAAAGACTGCGCCAAGTGGAGATGGCGCAGTCTTTTATTTCAGCAGGAAGAAAAGCAGGGGGAAGACTATGGTCAGGTAAAGGACGGTGGTGAGGATGAAGGAGGAAACGGCCAGGTCTGTGCGCAGCTGATAGAGCTTGGAGGCCAGCACCGCGTTGATGGCGGTGGGGGTGGTGGAAAGGATTAGGAAGGTGTTCAGGAGCACCGGGTCCGAAAAGACCAGGCGGCTGGAAAAGTAGATGAAGACGGGGACCACCAGGAAACGCAGGGCGCAGAGATCCATGATGTATTTCAGGTAATGTCTGGCCCGGCCAAAGTCCATGAGGAAGCCCACGGGCAGCATGGCAGTCCAGGCGCCGATATGCACCAGGCTCTGGAAGAAGGGGGCCAGCTGCGGCGGACGCTCATACCCAAAGCTGTGAAGCAGGAGGCCGCAGGCCATGCCCAGCAGGGGAATCTGGTTCCAGGAGAAGAACATCCTGGCAAAGCTGCGCAGGCGGCTGCCCTGGCGCAGGGGAAGCCGGTGCTGTTTCAAGTAGAAATACTGGGCCATGGGGAAGACCAAGAGGGCCAGCAGGGTATTCTGGCAGGTGCCCACCAGCTGGGCATAGGCAAAGCCTTGCTCATTGTAGAGGATAAAAGCGCAGACCCCACCCAGGGTGCCGATATTGGCCAGCATGGCACTGGCGATATAGGCTCCCCGCACCAGCAGATTCTTGAACCGCCGGGCCAGCGCCATCCCCAATGCCCCAGGGAATAAAACAAAGAAAAGTCCGTAGATAGGAATAAGGGCCAAGTCCCAGGACAGGGGCAGCACCCAGAAGGAGAGAAAGGAAAGGGCGGTATAGATAAGCCGCACATTGACCTTGATGAGCAGGTTGATTTTCTTTTCAGAAACCAGATGCCGTTCCTTCAGCAAATACCCCACCGCCAAAGGAGCCACCAAATCCGTCAGCACATAAATAAGCCGCAAGGACGATTCATCCAATATATCACCTTCCCTAAAAGTAATAAACAAAAGACTCCAGCTAAGCCGGAGTCTTTTAGAATGTATAGGGGCCATGGATGGCCCCCGCGATACTCGATTACATGGATGTAATCGAGGCTCGCTGTTTCTTTTGGTTCGTTTTCTTTGCACCAAAGAAAATGAACAGCCGAAGCCTTTCTTACTTAATGCCGGCACCATCAAGAGCAGAACGAACGCTCTTGGCAGCTGCATGCATCTTCTCCAGCTCCTCGTCGGTGAGGTGCACTTCGAAGGAACGCATAATACCGGAAGCGCAAATCATGCGGGGCACGGAGAGAGCCACATCGTGGAGGCCGTACTCGCCTTCCATAACAGCGGAGCAGGGCAGGATGGTGTGCTCATCGTAGAGCACAGCCTTGATGAAGCGGCAGGCAGCCATGGCGATACCGGTGTTGGTGAAGCCCTTCTTGTTGATGACGTCGTAAGCGACCTGCACCAGCTCGTTCTCCACAGCCTGCTTGTCCAGCTTCTCAGTGTGGTGGAAGTACTCGTCCAGGTGCTCCAGGGCGAAGCCTGCGCAGCCGGTGGTGGACCAGGCAACGAAAGCGCTGTTGCCGTGCTCGCCGAGAACATAGCCGTTGATGTTCTTCGGATCCACCTGGTACTTGTCAGCCAGGATGCGGCGGAAACGATAGGTCTCCAGCATGGTGCCGGTGCCCAGGATGAGGTTGCGGGGATAATCGAACTGGGTGGAAACAACATAGGTAGCAACATCAAGGGGGTTAGTGATCATGATGATCATAGCCTCTTTGGTGTACTTGACAATCTCGCTCATGACGGAGCTCATAATCTTGGCGTTGGTGCCGGCGAGCTTCAGACGGTCAGGAGTCTCGCCCGGGCGGATGGAGGGGCCGGCGGTGATGACGATGATGTTAGCATCGCGGCAGTCCTCGTAAGTGCCGAGGTGGAACTTGATGTTGGTGCTGTAGACGCAGGAAGTGGCATGGCTGGAGTCCTTAGCCTCGCCCCAAGCCTTGTCCTCGTTGAGGTCGATCAGCGCAACCTCGGTTGCGAGCTGGAAGTCAGCAATCTTGTTAGCAACGGCAGAACCGACATTGCTGGCACCGATGACAACGATTTTCCTTCTGTTGTTCATTTTTGAATAACCCCCTGTAAAACATAGATGAAGTGCCTTAAGGCACATGGGAAAACCGACC
>CAJOIN010000093.1 GCA_905234515.1 uncultured Selenomonas sp. | reverse complement strand
CAGGAAGGGACGCCCCAAGGGCAGGGTCACTCCATAAATCAAGGGTTCTCCTATGCCCAAAATAGCAACGGGCAGGGCGGCGAGGATGGCCTTTTTCAGTTGTTGGTTCTTTGTTTTGACGTACACCGCTATGCTGGCACCCACCTGTCCCGCTCCTGCCATGGCCAGGATGGGCAATAGCAAGGTGACTCCGTAGCGGGAGATAAGCTCCGAGTGAATGGGTGCCAAGGATTGGTGGATGCCCAGCATGACCATGGGCAGGAAACTGCCGGAAAGGATAAAGCCGGAAAGAAGGCTTCCCCCATGGAGGGTGCTGACAGAGGCATTGGCCACGAAGTTTGCTATAAATCCTGCAAAGGGCTGCAGGAAGAACATGGCAAAAGCTGAGGCAATGAGATATGTTAAAAGGGGAGTCAGCAGGAGATTCAGGGATTCCGGGATGATTTTCTGCAAGGCCTTTTCCAGCAGGGCTCCAAGGGCTGCCACCATGAGCACGGCAATGACACCTCCCCGGCCCGGGGTCAGGGGATAGCCGTTCAGCACAATGGCCGCCAGATGGGGATGGCTGATGAGGGCTCCCAGAATGCCACCCAGGATAGGTGTGCCGCCGAATTCTTTGGCGGCGTTGAAGCCTACGAAGATATTGATGCCCCAGAAGGCCGTGCTGCCCACGATGGTGAAAAGCTGGTACAGGGGATCCCCTGCCAGCAGGGGATATTTGTAAAGGGCTATATTCAGGGCACTGGTAATAAGGCCGCAGGCGATAAAGGCGGGGATGAGGGGCATGAAGATGTTGCTGAGGCTGTTGAGGAAGCCTCTCACAGGAGAACCGGGAGGAGTTTTCTTAGAGGGGGCCTCCACGGCCCCGCTCAGGTTAGCATTTTTTTTGGCGAGGTCGGAGAATTTCACGATAAGACTCCTTTCTGTGCGAAATTAAGTCCTTTTAATTATCTTGCGGATGGCCTGGCCCAGATGTCCTTGGACCATATTCAGCTGCAGGCGTCCTGCAGAGGAGGAGCAGCCTGTCAGGAGGATGAGGATGGCCAGTTTGGCGCTGCCCTGGGCTTTTTTCAGGGCTTCTGCAGCGCTCTCCCGGGAGGCGTCGGCAGCTTCCATGACAATGCGCAGGGCACGCTCGGAGAGCTTGGCGTTGGTGGCTTTGACATCCACCATGAGGTTGCCGTAGACTTTGCCCAGCTTCACCATAGTGCCGGTGGAAAGCATATTCAGCACCATTTTCTGGGCGGTGCCCGCCTTCAGGCGGGTGGAGCCGGTGATGATTTCCGGCCCGGTGACGGGAGTGAGGGCGATGTCTGCTTCTTCTGCTATGCGGGGATTTTCTGCGCAGGCCAGGGCGATGGTGGCGGCTCCCAGGCTGGAGGCGTAGGACAGCCCGCCTATGACGTAGGGGGTGCGGCCGGAGGCAGCGATGCCCACTAAAACGTCTTTTCTTGTAAAGCCGGCCTGCTCAAGGTCCTGCCCGGCCAGGGCGGCGTCATCCTCGGCCCCTTCTTTGGCGCGGAAGATGGCGGGAGTGCCTCCGGCAATAAGTCCCTGCACCAGCTCCGGCTCTGTGCCATAGGTGGGGGGACATTCCACTGCGTCCAGGATACCCAGCCTGCCTGAGGTGCCTGCGCCCAGATAGAAGAGGCGCCCGCCCTTTTGCAGCCTTTCGGTAATGAGGTCAACAGCTTTGGCAATCTCCGGCAGTATTTTTTCTACCGCCAGGGCCACGGTCTTGTCGGCTTCGTTCATCAGGGTGAGCATGTCCAGGGTGGGCAGCTCATCGATGTGGGTGGAGGCAGGGTTTCTTTGCTCGGTGGTCAGTTTTTCCAGTTCAATCACGTGTAATTCTCCCTTGAAAGTTTATTATTCGCCCTTGGGCGGGATAAATCCTATCAACAGTATAACATAATCTTTGCAGGGCTTCTTAATGTTGCGTAATTGTCATATTTTTTTTAAGATAGAACCTTATTCATTTTGCATTGACAGTCTTAGTACCTACTTATATAATTAGTTATCATTCATTAATTTTTCATATCAGCAGAAAGGATGGATTGCTTTGTTTCTCATAGCGCTTTCACCGATTCTCTGGCTGGTTATCGCCCTGTCTGTACTGCACATGCCGGCGCATAAAGCTTGCTCGGCAGCTCTCGTCATCGCGATTGCGGCAGCCATGGCCATGTTTGGCCTCAATGCCCAGCTGGCGGCGGAGGCCGCCTTGGATGGCGTAGCCCTTGCATGCTGGCCTATTCTCTTGGTCATCATCGCGGCTATCTTTACCTACAACCTGGTGGTGCACACCAAGGGCATGGAGGTCATCAAGTCCATGCTCTCCTCCGTGAGCTCTGACCGCCGGGCGCTGATTCTCCTTATTGGCTGGGGATTCGGCGGCTTTTTGGAGGGTATGGCAGGCTTCGGTACTGCTATCGCCATTCCTGCCGGCATGCTGGCAGGAATAGGCATTCCTCCGGTGATGGCTGTGGGGGTCTGCCTTATCGCCAACTCTGTGCCTACGGCTTATGGCTCCATCGGTATCCCTTTGGTGACTTTGGGCAGCGTTACGGGCATTGATGCCACTACTCTGGCCGGGTACACTTCTCTGCAGTTGGCTCCCTTGACGCTTCTTTGCCCCTTCCTCATGACTATTGTTTCCGGCGAGGGCCTGAAGGGACTTAAGGGCATGGGCATCATGTGCCTGGCTGCCGGACTGGCTTTCCTCATTCCTGAGTACCTCATCGCCAGCACCATGGGCCCTGAGCTGGCTGTAGTGGCCGGTTCCATCGGCGCCATGGCCGCCATTGTGGCCTGTGCCAAGATGTTCCCTGTGAATAATCCCGAGTACGAGATGCACCCTGACCACACAGGCACCGAGGAGGAAGTTACCGCCGGCAAGGGCCTTGTGGCCTGGCTGCCCTTCATCCTGATTTTCGTGTTCCTGCTGCTCACCTCCAAGCTGGTGCCGGGCATCCATGACCCTCTGTCTGCCATTAAGAGCTCTGTGCTTATCTACAGCGGTGAAGGCGGCACTCCTTATACCTTTACCTGGGTGAATACCCCGGGCATCCTGATTTTCCTGGCAGCCTTCATCGGCGGCACCGTGCAGGGGGCCGGCATGGGTGAGATGCTGGGCGTGCTCAAAAAGACCGTGGTGAATCTGCGCTTCACTATCGTCACCATCATCACCGTCATCGCTACCGCCAAGGTCATGGACCACAGCGGCATGACTTTGGAGCTGGCCCATACGGCAGTAGCTGTCACCGGCACCATGTATCCCATGGTGGCAGCCTTCATCGGCTCCATCGGCACCTTCATCACCGGTTCTGCCACTTCCTCCTGCGTGCTCTTCGGCAAGCTGCAGACGGGCTCTGCCCAGGCCATCGGCGCAAGCGAATCCGTGCAGGCTTGGATTGCGGCTTCCAACGCCACCGGCGCCTGCGCAGGCAAGATGATTTCTCCCCAGAGCATCGCCATCGGCGTGGCGGCTATCGGGGCCAAGGGGATCGATGGCAAGCTGCTGCAGTTTGCCGTGAAGGTTTACATTCCCTTTATTATTGCCATGGGCTGTATCGTTTACTTTGGCCAGATGGTGGTAGGCTGAGGCCATTTTGTGAAGATGTAGTGTCAACTGTGTCAGTACACGATGGCATCATGTCTTGAAAAAAAACTTTATATCACCCGCTCCCCGCGTTTCCCGTGGGGGACGGGTGTTTTTGCTTTCTACCATATATGGTGGGTTTATTGACAAAGGTTACCTAGATGTTGTATAATCCGTATACAGCAAGACAATGAGGCAAGCAAAATAAATTGGGAAGGCATAGGTGATGCAGCATGTTAGTCAACGGTATTGATGTGACAGTTGAGGGGCTGGAGGATGTTTCCGAGCAGGAGATTCTCGGCTATATTGATTATATAAATGAGCATACTAGCAATAGAGTTGGCAAGCTGCGCATTTCCGCAGCTGAGGAGGGCAATGTGACTCTTGATTACGCCCTTATGCCCCAGAAGTTTGAGCGCATCCGCCGCATCACGGGCTATCTGGTAGGCACTATCGACCGCTGGAACGATGCCAAGCGGTCTGAGGAACACGATCGGGTTAAGCACGGCATACACTAAAACTAGAGCCTTGAGGCTTAGGAAGGGGGGACATGGTATGAAGGCAAATGAACTGCGTATTGCAGGTGTAGTGGATGATTCCATTGTGGATGGGGAAGGCATGCGCTATACAATCTTCGTCCAGGGGTGTCCCCGCCGCTGTCCCGGCTGCCACAACCCGGAGACCCAGTGCTTCGAGGGCGGCAGGATGGCCACTGTGGAGGAATTGCTGGCAGAAATCCAGGGCAATCCTCTCCTTACAGGTGTGACTTTCAGCGGCGGTGAGCCCTTCATGCAGCCGGCTCCCTTGGTGGATATTGCCAGGGAGTGTCATAAGAAGGGCTTGGATGTGTGGAGCTACACGGGCTTTACCCTCCAGGAGCTTCATGCCCGGCAGGATACGGCAGTGGAAGCGCTGCTCTCCGAGGTGGACGTGCTGGTGGATGGGGACTACCGTGAAGAGGAACGCGACCTCACCCTGATGTTCCGGGGTTCCAGGAACCAAAGAATCATAGACATGAAGGCCAGCCGCAAGCAAAAGAGGTTGGTGCTCCTCTACCAGGAGGAAGAGAGCGAACAGAGTGCATAACAGAGGAATCCTTGCCTTAGGGCAGGGATTCTTTTTTGCATAAGAAACGAGGCTGCCGCACGTTGACTACGTGCAACAGCCTCGCTTTTGTTGCTGCTCAGTCAGAGCAGCTTTTTTAGTTTGCTTAGTTTATTTCATCCCAGACGGGCAGAGGATCGCCGATGGTTTCCGAGTCGAATTTCTCGTCCTGAACCTCAAAGTTCTCGAAGGCCTTTTGCACTTTGCCAAAGCCCATATAAAGGAGAGGCAGGTTGCAGCAGACCATCACGATGTTGGCAAAGTCGCTGAGGTTCCAGAGGGCGCTGAGGTCGAAGCCCGCAATGTTGGTGACCATGCCAAAGGCCAGCACTGCCAGATTAACCAGCCTGACTGCTGAGATGAAGGCCTTGTTCTCGGAAATCTGTTTGGCGCATATCTCCGAGAAGGACAGGAAACCCAGCAGGCAGGTAAAGGCGAAGGTGCCGAAGCAGATGCTTATGACCAGGGTAGCCAGGCCGTAGCCTGCTCCATCACCCAGCATCTGCGCGCAGGAGGCCAGGAATTTTTCCAGACGGCCCAGCTCAAACCAGGCGGCGGAGCCATCTTTCAGCCAGGCCTGCCCCATGATGAGGACAAAGCCTGTCAGGGTGCAGATGACCATGGTGTCAAGGAATACGCCAAGGGCCTGAATGATGCCCTGCTCGCAAGGGTGTTTGGCATGTGATACGGCGGCGGGCATGGAAAGGGTGCCCTGTCCGGCCTCATTGCTCATGAGGCCCCGCTTGATGCCCTGGGAAAGGGCGATGCCCAGGGCGCCGCCGAAGATGGGTTCAGGTCGGAAAGCCTCTGTAACCACCACATAGAAGAACCAGGGCAGGAGGTCAAGGTTCATGGCCACCATGACCAGCACTGCCGAGACGTAAATCACAGCCATGATGGGCACCAGGACATCGGTGATGCGGGTAATGCGCCTGAGACCACCGAAGATGGAAAAAGTGGTCAGGCCCATCAGCAGAAGGAAAAAGCCCCATACCAGAGCACCGTCTGCTGCCAGTTCTGCCCCCGTTATATTCTGGGTGATGGCCACCATGGCAGAGATGGTATTGAACCCCTGGGCAGGAATGCAGAGCAGTGCATAGATGATGTAGAGCAGGCTCAGGCCGACGCCTACCATGGCAGCGCCGCCAAGGAGTTTCCTGCCGTAGCAGGGCAGGCCGCCTACATATTCATCTCCCTGTTTCTCTTTGTAAATCTGAGAGAGGGTAGACTCAACAAAAGCTGTGGCCATGCCAAAGAACGCGGACATCCACATCCAGAACAAGGCGCCGGGCCCGCCGGTGGAAACAGCGCCTGTAACACCCAGGATGTTGCCGGGGCCAACCCGCATGGCCGTGGACAGCAGGAAGGAAGCCAGAGGGCTGATGCCTTGCTCTTCCTTGCGGTGGCTGTTTATCAGGACGTTCAGTCCATACTTGAAATACTTGATCTGCACAAAGCGCAGGTTCAAAGTGAAATAAATGCCTGTGCCTACCAGCAGGATGATTACCAGGGGCAGCTCCCCGATAATCGGAAGGCTGGCATACCATTCGAGGTTGGTGGGAAATCCCCACACCAGGTCGGCCAGCTCCTGGAACACAGCACAGACACTGCCTATAAGTTCATACATATATAAGTCCCCTTCCCAATTTCTGAATACCTTATGCAGTTTCTTAGTGAACTGTTATGAGTATTTTAGCATAACAAGAGTTATATGCACATGTGAAAAAGGTGCCTCTATATGTCAAATTGTGCCCAAAATCAATCCTATGGTTCTACAGATGTACTTTTTGAGGATATATCAGAACGGTTGGAGTCTGGTGGCAGGGAGGGGAGATTATCTGATTTTTACAAAAGGAGAAAGAAGCATGAAACTTGACAAAAATTATAAACTCTTAATGACCAAGTCATAACTTTTCAAAACGGGAAAACCGTTGATTTTAGCCGATTTTCACTACTGACCATCGTCTGATTTCTCATTTTTTCTCCTCTTTTTCTATCCTGTGACTGACTTGTGACTTACTTTTATATACTCAGTCAAGATTGTAGGGGAACTATGATTTAACTTTAGGAAAGGCATGTGTGG
>CAJOIN010000092.1 GCA_905234515.1 uncultured Selenomonas sp. | reverse complement strand
CGCAGACTAAATCCCTTGGTGAGGTTATCCGGCTCCAAAAGCTCCCGGCCATCGCCAAAAAGAGACATGCTTCCCGTTTCCAGGAAAAACTGTGGCAAACGAAGATTCAATGCCTCCGCTGCGAACTCGGCTTGCAGCTTGTACTGTTTCTGCATATTCCCCAGCTCCCCTGTCATCAGGCCGCTCTGTTCTGCCTGTTCTGCCTTACGCGTATAATCTGCAGCCTCTTCCTCTGCCTTCTTTATCATATCATAGGTGTTACTATCAGCCTTGTATTGTTCAACAGCGTCATTCACAACGAAATCTCCTGCCATATCAGTAAAATCATCTTCACCTTCGTTTATCCTCTGTATTTGCTCAGATTTTTCCTCAGTCTGGTCTTTTCCACTACTCGACTGTTTAATACTTTTATCTCCATCGTCAAAAGACAAAGTCCCCTGCTGAGAACGATCATCTTCCCTCCCATTTTCTGCCTCCACATCAACCGCACGGAAATCCTTTTCGGAAAAACCAGCATGATTCAGTCCTGCCACCACGTTTTTCAAGGTTGCATGGAAATCATTTGAACATGTAAGAACATAAGACATATTAAGTTCTTTGGCTTCATATAGCCGCGTATAAGGCTGGCGCAGCACCCTGCCCAATATCTGCTCCACATCCACTTGTGAAGTCTTATTAGCCAGAGTGGCTAAGATATAGGCAAAGGGGCAATCCCAACCTTCTTTCAGTGCATTGACAGTAACGATATAACGGACAGGGCACTCCCTTGAAAGCAGGTCAACGCCTGTCAGGTCATCAACCTCACTGGTCTTAATGGCAATTTGCTCCTCTGTAATGCCACGCTCCATGAGTCGCTTCTTTAGCTTCTCGAAGGTAGCTTTGTTCTTTGCTATCTTCGGCTCTGCCTGGAAAAGGATAATGGGACGGATATAGGGTTCGCCTTTCTTTTCCTCTTCCTTGGCCGTCTGCTCCAAGCGGGCGCGAAGATACAGGGCATCATCCATAACATCTTTCCTTTCCCGTCTGTTATAAACGATAACCGGCAGCTTCACCATGCTTTCCTTCTGCAACTCTCTGGCATCTACATAAGAAATGATATTGCTACCCTTGCGGGGCGTAGCTGTGAGGTTCAGCACAAAGGACGGGTTAAGGTTCTGGAGCATTTCTACGCTCAGATCAGACTTTGCATTGTGGCTTTCGTCCACTACAACAATAGGGTGAAGTGCCCGCAAAGCCTGTATCAGGGCATTATCCGGCGTATTCGGCAGTAAATCCTCCTCGTTTATAATGCTCTGAAAGGACATAAGTTGCCCGTTTTCCTGATAAACCTTCCTCACATCTTTCTTGCGGCTGTCGATACGCAGGGAGGCAAAACTCATGACACACAGGGAAAGCTGCGCCCTAACGCTGTCCAAGGAAAAACCCTGCCCGGACAAAAGCTGTTCCTTATTGAACACTTCCACCTGGCCACGATTATCCTGCTCCAACCGCTGATGATAAGGGTGCATAGGATTGGAAAGGTTAGCCAATGTCTGGCTAAGGATAGAATCCGAAGGCACCAACCACACCACCATACGGGGTTGACCGGGCTTATACTCCAGCCCATGAAAAATATCTGCCACGGCACTACAGGCAATAATGGTCTTGCCTCCGCCAGTGGGCACCTTCATGCAAACATTGGGAATCCCCTGCAAATCATTACTATAAGCAGGAATTCCATCCTTTCCCACATGGAAGTCCCGTTCGCCCCAATATTTCTCCCAGGCCGCATTGAGATTAGCCGTGCTGCCCAGGCAGGATAAATATGCTCTCAAGTCTTTGAGCACGCCCTTCTGATATTTCTTGAGTTCCATGCTCTTCTCCTTAAATTCTCGTTATGTCACGGGGAATCTTCTTGAAAGTGATATTGTACTTCATTAGTTGTTCTTCCGACAAAGTGCAAATATCTGCGTAAATCAGGTAGCCATCAGCCCGGGTCTTCACAGCCGCCCCCAACAACTCATAATCAAGAACAGTACGGCTGTCCTTCTCATAGCAGAAATAATAGGCGGTGCCCAGATTGATCCCCAAATAATAAGGCTCTTCTTTCCTTACAGGTTCTAACGACTTATGGGTTTCCATAAAGTAGATATAATCCCTCAGCTTGTCCACGCCAACCGTTTCGTTGAGTTTGCCGTTCTTCAGTAAAGGTTCACCCAATTCAAAGAAGGAAAAATCTCCCCCGGTACCCTCCACCGCTTTCTTGCCTTCGCCGTAGCCATCTATCACCCGTCGCACACGCTCGGCAGTTGTGCTTTCAGCATAGTCCATCATCTCAATAAGGATAAACTTGCGGTTGCCGCCATCGGCCTTGTTAAGGTTCAGGACAGCATGGGCAGTAGTGCCGCTGCCTGCGAAACTATCAAGAATTATGGAATTCTTATCTGTTGCTATCTGAATTACACGCTCAAGTAATCTTACTGGTTTCGGAGTATCAAAATTTTGTTTTCCAGCCAACACAGATTTCAGCTCATTGGTTGCTTCCACATTTGTACCAACATCTTCAAACTTCCATAATGTAGAAACCACTTTCCCTTTTGAACTATCCAAATATGTCTTAGCCTGTATACTCCCCCTCCCTTTAGACAAAAAGAAATATTGTGGCCACGGCATACTTTTATAACGCTTCAATGCTATCGCTTTTGCATCCGTTATATCACCAGCAAGCATTATTGCAGGAATATCGGCATATACATTATCTCCACAAATATCTGCCCTAATCTCAGCATCATCAATTACTCTTAATTCATACGGTGCCCATTCAGAAAGATTATCCAATAGTTTCTGTTGTCCATCCTTCCAATGACGCCCTTTAGGCGGATACATCAACTCTCCTGTTATTGGTTGCTGAATAGCGTATACCATACCTTTATGTGTAGCTGCACCAGGAGCATGAATCGGTGTCACTTTATATGAGTTATTGTCATCATCATAATTGACATAACGTGCGTCCATTTCAGCAGTACGAGCAAGTTTATGGGGAGACCAATTCATAATTTTGGAATAAACTAAAATATTATCCGTTTCATATGGTATACCTTTTGCATCGTTTCGTAACGAGTAGTTATTTTGCCATGTAATGCGTGCTACGAAACACGAAGAACCAAAAATTTCATCACATATTTGCTTTAAATTATAGAGCTCATTATCATCAATGCTAATAAAAATAGCCCCGTCATCAGCCAGCAACCTCTGCAGCAATTTCAGCCGCGGATACATCATACATAGCCACTTATCATGCCGGGAAAGGTCTTCCCCTTCCTTACCCACCACTTCTCCCAGCCATTTCCTAATACGTGGGTCATTTACATTATCATTGTAAACCCAGCCCTCATTTCCCGTGTTGTAGGGAGGATCAATATATATGCACTTTACCCGTCCCTCATACTCCGGCAACAGGGACTTCAGCGCCAGTAGATTATCCCCGTGGATAATCTTATTCCCACTGTCTTCCCCGCCGAAAGTATACTGCTTATCCAGTACATGAAAAGGCACATCCAAATGATGATTGATGACCTTGTCTTTTCCTATCCATTGCAAAACTGGCATAAAATATCCATCCTCACTAAAAGTATATGCAAAAGGCTACGGTCTTCCCGCAGCCTCAATAATGCTCCTTACATGGTGCTATTTTCAGATTATCATTGACAATTTTGTAAACCAGCCTGTTCTTTTTCTCCATGCACATTTCCCTCACCTGCTTCCAGTCTCTGGATAGTCGCCCTCAAATGACGTTGATTCGCTTCGCTATAGAAACTGTCGGCCTTTATCTCAAAAGGAATAGAGCCAGTGCGCACGATAGCCTTAAGCAGCATGGTATAGACCGTAGAGAGTGTCAGCCCCATCTGCTCACACAGCACCTCTGCCTGTGCCTTCAGTTCTGAATCTACCTTCATAGTTACAGATACAGTTTTCATAGACACCACCATATTCTCATACCATATCGTTGCATATTCATGCACTTGTATTATTCAAGATGTTTTTACGAACTCCTCTACACTCTGTAACAAAAACCCCGTCATTTCCTCCATCATAAAATCTACAAAAATCCTGCTGTCCTCCTCATCCTGGCTTTTAGCCAGAGCCTCTATATACCCAGCCTTGTGCTCCTTCAGCAAGATGCTGGGCAATAGCCCCCGCTCCATCTGCAGCATATTCATCAGCAGCCTGCAGGTGCGGCCATTGCCATCTACCCAGGGGTGAATGGACACCAGCCGGTAGTGGGCTTCAAAGGAAAAGGCGTACACAGAAGCCTCGTCCTCATAGTTGCTGTACCTTGACTCATTCAGCCATGAGCAAAACTCCTCCAGTTTCCCCGGCACTTTCTGATAGGAAGGATATGTCTTGCCGCCCCGTCCGGCGCTGACATTCACCAGCCGCAGATCTCCTGCCGAAGAATCGAAATCCCCCAGGGCAGTGGTATAGACGCTGCCAGTGTTCCTCATCACCAGAGCCGAGAGTTTCTTCAAATAATCCACGGTAATCTCCGGCTTCTCAGGCACCTGCCTGGCAACAAAATCGTAAGCCCGCTTCAGGTCAAGATTCATCAGCTGCTCAGTCAACGTACGGCCACCGGGCACAATATCTTCGTCAAACATCAAGGTGTTCTCGATTTCCGTGACCGTAGACCCCTCGATGGCGGTGGAATGCGTGACCAGAGAATACAGGTACAGTTTATGGAAGTCGAACTGCTCCCCTATGCCCAGTGAATTGAATTTTTGCAAAGCCTGATTGAGATTGCTATATATTTTTCTCATCCACAATCCACTTCCTCTCAAACATCCAACAGACCTTGATGACCTTCACCACCCATCACTCAACAAAAAATCCGCCACATGCATGGTCTTTATCCCCTCATAATTTCCCCCTGCAAACTCATCTGTCCGCAGTACATACTTGGGATAATTGTCAGTTATTTCCAATAGCCGCTCATATTCACGCTGCTCCGTTTGGGCAGATTTTATCTCCTGGGTCACTTGCACATATATCTTCTCCCCCTGGCGCTGGGCCACGAAATCTACCTCACCATTTGGGGTCTTGCCTATATTCACCGTATAGCCACGACGGCAAAGCTCCAGATACACAATATTCTCAAGGCTGGCAGCCACCGAGTCCGGATTGTAGCCCATCACGCTGTAGCGCAGGGCTGTGTCAGCCAGATAAAACTTTTCCTGGGTCTTCAGGATTTCCCTGCCCCGCAAGTCATAACGGGAACAACGGTGGAGAATGTATGCCTTCTCCAGCTTCTCCAAATAGCTGTACACCGTTTCATTATTCAACGACCGCCGCTCTGACTTCAAATAATCGGCAATGGATTTCGCCGAGAAGGTATTGCCTACATTCTGGAAAGTATACTTCACCACCCGTTCCAGCTGATCAATCTTTCGCAGCTGATTTCGCCGCACAATGTCTGAAAAAATTGTGGAGTTGTATATATCCCGTACAATGGTATAAACTTCGTCGTCACTATATGCCTGCAGATGTGTGGCAGGAAAACCTCCCAGCCGCACATAATCAGCAAACTCGGTGCGTATGTCCCTCAAATCCTGGAATTCCCTGCGAAAGGCCAGAAACTCTCCAAAGGACAGCGTATATACCCTGAAAGAAACATAGCGCCCCGTCAAATAGGTAGATATTTCTGATGACATCATGCGGGAATTGGAACCTGTCACGTATAGGTCCACCTCAAAATCCGCCAACAAGGAATTCACTACCCGCTCCCAGCCCTCTATTTCCTGCATTTCGTCCAAGAACAAATATGTTTTCCCTGTTTTCGCCAGCCGACCTTTCAGTTCCAGATACATTTCTTTGGCCGTCATGTCTGCATATTCCATGGAATCAAAACGACAGCTGACGATATTTTCCTCAGGAACACCCATCTTCCCCAGTTCTGCCATCAGCATCTTAAGTATCGTCGACTTGCCGGAACGACGAATACCCGTAAGAATCTTTACAAAAGGCGTATCAATATAGGGCTTGATTTTATCCATATATAAAGGTCTTGTTAACATAATAATCACCTCTCTCGCACTCTTTCTTCCATTATATCCGTAATATATACGAAGAAGCAAGAAGTTTTGCGGATATAACCGTAAAAACTTCTTGCTTCTGCCATGTTCAATTCTTCACCAGTTCCACCGGCGACAGCACTGATGCCCCCTGGCTGTTCTTGAAGATGTCTGCCCTCACGCCGAAGACATCTCTGATGAGGTCTACCGTTAGTATCTCATCCGGGCTGCCTTGTGCAAACAAGTTACCCTCCTTGATGACCACCAGCTCATCTGCATACTGCAGGGCGTGGTTGATATCGTGGAGCACCATTATTACAGTCATGCCGTATTCCCTGTTGATGGACTCGATAAGGTTCATGACCTCCAGCTGATGGGCAATGTCGAGATAAGTGGTGGGCTCGTCCAATAGCAGGATTTCTGGTTTCTGGGCCAGGGCCATGGCTATCCAGGCTCTTTGGCGCTCGCCGCCGGAAAGGGTCATGACCTGCCTGTCCTTGAAGGGCTCCAGTTTTGTCACGGAGAGAGCCCACTCCACAGCTTCCCGGTCTGCTCCGGCAGCCACACCTCGGGCGCCCGCTCGATGCCGCTGAAGCCCGCGTCCGCCGTCTCGTTGTACATGCCGATGTAGGGCAGCGCCTCCCAGATCATTTTCCCGGAGAATGCGATCCCCGTACCGACTATGTATGTGAGGGAAATGTACGTCGAGATGTCCATGCGGTCCTTCTGGCTGCGGCGCTGCTGG
>CAJOIN010000091.1 GCA_905234515.1 uncultured Selenomonas sp. | reverse complement strand
TTAAATCTAAAGGCTATGGGGCCATCACCATGAGGTATCCTGTTACCAAGAAGTTCAACCTCTATGGCGGCTATCATTATTTTCGGGCTGTAGACCCGGGCAACAAGCAGATTGGCGATGATAACTTTGGCATTGCCAATCTGGGCTTTGATACCCTCTTGGGCAAGAACTTCCGTTTTGTGGCCCTCTATGCCAGGAGCTCTGCCGAGACCACGTTGAACAAGAATGGCTACTTCCTGGAGCTGGACTACAAGCGCATGGATCTCCAGAATCCCGGTACTTACATGATTATGCTCAGGAACTTCCGGGTGAATGATGCCACGGCTATTTCTTCCCGTTATGAAGCCTACACCCATGGCAATATCCAGGGCACGGAGCTGGGCTTCTGCTATGCTCCTATTAAAAACGTGGAAGTGGGAGCCAAGTACTTCTGGGGCAAGGATGTCAACAGCCATGATAAGAAGGACTTCCTGCGGGCTGAGGTTAAATACTTCTTCTGATAAATATGTACACTTTTGGGAACGGTTTATGGCCGTTCCCTTTTTCTGTTCATAAAAAGTTCATAAATTGTTTCGCTCCCGTTTCTTGTACTTGCCAGTGGGGAAATTTAAAATATGGATAAAGAAAATAGTATGAGAAGATAAATATTATTTATATATATGGAAGAAAAATAGATTATGCTGGGGAGGAAGCAAGATGGCAAGGGAAATGGCTGGGGATAAGTATATCTGGGAACTAGTCTGCCAGGGGAGAAAAGCGGAGAGGGAAGGGATGCCGGCGGCAGGATGTTATGCGGTGGCGTTGTTTCAGCTTTTGTCCGATGATGAGAAGGGGCTGCAGGCACTGCAGCGACGTCTTGGATATCTGGCCAAGGAGGCAGGCAGTTTCTGCAGTCGTCCTGTGGCCTGGAAAAAGGGATTCCTGTTGGTACTGGCGGGAAGTGCCCAGCAGCAGAAGAGCTTGTTGCAGAAGTGGAAGCTTTGCCCTGAAAGTGAAATGGTGGGCGTGGGTATCGGCAGCAGTTGCTGCCTGAAAGACTTATGGCAGAGTTTTGAGGAGGCCAGGATTGCCGGGGCCTTCAAGGAAACAGCCCGGGTGGGACAGTTTGTCCAGTCTTTCAATGGCCTTGGCATCTTCCTAAGCCTTTTTCGGCAGGGCTGGGACGAGGTTCAGTCCTTTGTGGAGGAGCAGCTAAGTGTCCTTCAGCAGCATGACAAGTCATATCACACCAATTTGCTGCCAACCCTGAAGGTGCTTTTTCGCAAGGATTTCAATTGGAAGGAATCAGCAGAAGAATTATTCGTACATGTGAACACCCTGCGTTATCGATATGATAAAATAAAGGAAATACTGGAATGCGACAAGGGCTGTATGGATTTGCGGGCAACCTTGTACGCAGCCGTCAGGGTGTCAGAGGTTTTGACTCGCTTGGAAGAGCCGGTCTTTGCTCAGCCCTGGGGACAGGAAGGGGCTGAGTATGGCTATGCAGCTACGGCACAGGTTAATGATTTCCAATTTTATGATGTTCGTCCTGCCGTTGGCCATCATTTTGCTGGGCGGGGGAATGTTGTACCTTTTATACCAAGGTGAATATCTGGACCGCATGGGCAACAGGCCTGCAGATAAGCTGGCTGCCCATGGGGTTGAGCGCCAGCTGCGGGAGACCGTGGCTGATTTGCCTGCCAAAGGCGGATGGATTGAGCTGAAGGATGCCATGGGACAGGCCGCAGCCCCTTTGGAAGAGGGAGGTTATCATCTGCTGGTGCTGGATGGGGCAGGCAGGACAGTCTTTTCCAACTGTTCGGAGCTTGATGAGCACCTGCTAGGGGAGGAAACTACCCCTGCCCTTTTTGTGGGGGAATCAAGTGTATATATTTTCCGCTCCAGCAATATTGTCAAATATATGTTTGGCTACTCAGGCGATGACTACCATGCCATCGCCATTTTGTCGCGGGATTTAGGCAACATAGAGGAAGATTTGGCCAACATCACGTATATATACAGGGTAAGGCTGTTGCTGGCTGGAGTGGTAGTGTTCCTGCTGGCGGATTTCCTGCTGGCCTATCGTCTGTCCAGGAAAATACAGAACCATCTGCTGGTGCTTCAGCGGGGGGCTTTGGAGGTACGGAAGGGGAATCTGGACATAAACCTTCCCCGGCAGCCGGATATGGATAAGGAAATGACCCAGGTCTATGAGGCCTTCGAGGATATGTGTGGCAGGCTGCGCCGCTCCCGGGAAGAAAGGCTCCAGTATGAGGAAAGCCGCCGCAATATGCTGGCGGGCATCTCCCATGATTTGCGGACGCCTCTGACAGTTATCGGCGGCTATGTGCAGGCGCTGATGGATGGGGTGGCCTCCACCAGGGAGCAGGAGATGCGCTACCTGGAAAAAATCCATCATCGCACAGATTCCATGGTGCAGTTGGTGGAAAGGCTCTTCCTCTGCAGCCGTCTGGAAATGGGTGAATATCCCTTTAATTTTGTGGCCACGGATTTCCGGGGCTGGCTCAGCCGATCTGCCGAAAAGCTTCAGAAGGAGCTGGGGGAAGAGGGAGAGGTAAGGCTTTCCCTGCCTGAAGGGGAGTCCCCTCTGTTGATGGATGGCACGGAGCTCTTCCGGGTGTTGCAGAACCTGCTGGGCAATGCCAGAAAGTACGGCGGCAAGCCGTTGATTTTCAGTCTGTCCCTGGAACGTCAGGGAGACAGGCTGCACCTCACTGCCGGGGATAATGGCCCGGGGGTGTCTGAGGAAAATCTGGAGAGGATTTTCAAGGTGCTCTTTAGGGAAGAAAAAGCCCGCACGGACAGCGCTGCCAAGGGCAGCGGCCTGGGGCTGGCCATTGTTCGCTGGATTGTGGAGGCCCATGGGGGCAGAGTATGGGCTGAGAATCAGGGGGGACTGATGATTCATATGGAATTTCCCCTGGACAGGATGGCAGAAGAAGGAAAATAAGGAGAGTGGGAAGCTTGGCAGAGAGAAAGCGGGCACTGATTGCCGAGGACGATGAGGACATAGCGGAGTTGGAGGCCAGCTATCTCCTGCTGGGAGGCATTGAGGCAGATATTGAAGGAGACGGTGACAAGGCTATGGCACGGGCTTTAGCGGGCAATTACGATATCCTCCTTTTGGATGTGATGATGCCCGGGGCCACCGGCATGGAAATCTGCCAGGCCGTGCGGGCTGAGCAGGAAATCCCTATACTTATGGTCACCGCCTGCAAGGAGGATGTGGACAAGATCCGGGGACTGGGCATGGGGGCGGATGACTATATCGTCAAGCCCTTCAGTCCCAATGAGCTGCTGGCAAGGGTGAAGGCTCATCTTTCCCGCTATGAGAGGCTGAAGGGCCTGGGGCAGAAGGAGCAGGCAGAAAAGAAGGAGCTGATACATGGGAATCTCAGGCTCCTGCCCAAGGAGATGCGGGCCTTTCTTGATGATAGGGAAATCTCACTGCCGCCCAGGGAGTTTCAGCTACTGGAGTATTTTCTTGAGCATCCCCGTCAGGTTTTTTCCCGGGAGGAGCTTTTTGAGGCAGTTTGGGGCCAGTCTCCCCAGGGGGACATTGCCACGGTGACGGTGCATATCAAGAGGTTGCGGGAGAAAATAGAAGAAAACGTCCAGGAGCCTGACCATATCGAGACTGTTTGGGGAAAGGGATATCGGCTGAAGTCCCTTTGATTTCACTTTTTGGCTGAACTTATGTAAAATGTGGTATAATGTTTTTACCGTACATTTGTTAGCTTTTCAGTGAAGGAGCGTGGAGTCATGGCCATGTTGCCGAAACTTAATACCATGCAATTTGCAGAGGAAAAGCCCTTTAAGGTGGTTGCTCCTTTTGAGCCCATGGGAGACCAGCCCCAGGCCATAAATGACCTGGCTGCCGGCATTGAAAATGGGCAGGAGGCCCAAGTGCTTTTGGGTGCCACGGGCACGGGCAAGACATACACCATTGCCAAGGTTATCGAGAAGGTCCAGAAGCCTACCCTGGTCATCGCCCATAACAAGACCCTGGCGGCCCAACTGGCCAGTGAGTTTAAGAGCTTCTTCCCGGAAAACTATGTGGGCTACTTTGTGAGCTACTATGACTATTACCAGCCGGAGGCCTATATCGCCTCTACGGATACCTACATAGAGAAAGATTCTTCCATCAATGACGAGATAGATGAGCTGCGCCACTCCGCCACCTGCTCCCTTTTTGAGCGGCGGGACGTGATTATTGTGGCCTCCGTGTCCTGCATCTATGGCCTGGGTTCCCCGGAAAGCTATCATGATATGGTGCTTTCCCTCCACAAGGGACAGGGAGGCCATCCTGCGGAAGCTGGTACATATCCGCTACGAGCGCAATGATATTGCCTTTGAGCGTGGCCGGTTTCGGGTGCGGGGAGATGTGATTGAGGTATTCCCTGCCGGCTACAACAACCGGGCGGTGCGTATTGAGCTTTTTGGTGACGAGATAGACCGGATGGTGGAGTTCGACGTGGTCAGCGGCGAGATTTACGGGGAGCGCACCCATGTGATGATTTTTCCTGCCTCCCACTATGTGACGGAGGACGAGGAACTGAAGCGGGCCATGGCAGATATCCGGGTAGAACTGGATGAGCAGCTGGGGGAAATGCGTGCACAGGGCAAGCTGTTGGAGGCCCAGCGGTTGGAGCAGCGCACCAATTACGATTTGGAAATGATGCAGGAAATGGGCTATTGCTCCGGTATCGAGAATTACTCCCGGCATCTGACAGGGCGCAAGGCAGGGGAGGCTCCCTATACCCTTTTGGACTACTTCCCGGAGGATTTCCTCATTGTCATTGATGAGTCCCATGTGACCCTGCCCCAGGTCCATGCCATGTACGCCGGGGACCGCAGCCGCAAAGTATCTTTGGTGGAAAACGGCTTCCGTCTGCCTTCGGCCTTTGACAACCGGCCCTTGACCTTTGAGGAATTCTCCCAGCGCATCAACCAGATTATCTACGTCTCTGCCACTCCCGGCAAGTATGAGCAGGACCAGGCCCAGCAAACAGCTCAGCAGGTCATCAGGCCCACAGGGCTGCTGGACCCGGAGATTGAGGTGCGTCCTCTGGAAGGGCAGATTGACGACCTGCTGTCGGAAATCAAGATTCGTCTGGAGCGGGACGAGCGGGTGCTGGTCACCACCCTGACCAAGAAAATGGCAGAGAACCTGACGGATTATTTCAAGGAAATGGGCATCAAGGTCCGTTATCTTCATTCGGACATAGCCACCATCGAGCGGGCGGAAATCATCCATGACCTGCGCTCAGGGGAGTTTGACGTGCTGGTGGGCATCAACCTTCTGAGGGAGGGACTGGATATGCCGGAGGTGTCCCTCATAGCCATCCTGGATGCGGACAAGGAAGGTTTCCTGCGCTCGGATACCTCCCTGATTCAGATTATCGGCAGGGCGGCAAGAAACGCCAACGGACGGGTCATCATGTACGCTGACCGGGTGACGGATTCCATGCAGCGGGCTATGGATGAAACGGAGCGGCGCCGGGAAATTCAACAGGCATACAACCGTGAGCATGGTATTGTGCCTAAGACCATCAAGAAGCCCATCAAGCCTTTGATAGAAACCACCCTGGTGGCGGAAACCATGGCTTCCTATACAGCAGATGGGGACAAGAAGCCCAAGAAGAAGCTTACCAAGAAGGACAAGGAGAACCTGGTGAAGACCCTGCTCAGGGAAATGCAGCAGGCTTCCCGGGCCATGGAGTTCGAGCGGGCAGCAGAGCTGCGTGATATGATATTGGAGCTGGATGGCACTTTGCCCAAGCGAAGCTAAAGAGGTATAGCACATGGAACAATATATCAAAATCAAGGGGGCACGTGCCCATAACCTGAAGAACATCAATGTGGACATTCCCCGGGACAAGCTGGTGGTGGTGACAGGGCTTTCCGGTTCCGGCAAATCCTCTCTGGCCTTCGATACCGTCTATGCAGAAGGCCAGCGTCGCTATGTGGAGTCCCTGTCCTCCTATGCCCGCCAGTTCCTGGGCCAGATGGACAAGCCCGATGTGGACCAGATAGACGGTCTTTCCCCGGCCATCTCCATTGACCAGAAGACCACCAGCCACAACCCCCGTTCTACCGTGGGCACAGTTACGGAAATCTACGATTATCTGCGTCTGCTCTATGCCCGGGCGGGGCGGCCCCACTGCCATAAGTGCGGCAAGCCTATTACCCAGCAGAGCATTGACCAGATGCTGGACCAGCTGAAGGAATTGCCGGAGCGCACCAAGCTGTTGGTCATGGCCCAGGTGGTGCGGGGCAAGAAGGGGGAGCACAAGAAAATCCTGGACCATATTCGCCATGAGGGATATGTGCGGGTGCGCATCGATGGGGAAATCCACGATGTAAATGAAGAGATAAACCTGGAGAAAAACAAGAAGCACACCATTGAAGTGGTCATCGACCGCCTGATGGTGCGGGAAGGCATGGAAATGCGCCTGGCTGACTCTCTGGAAACAGCCCTAAAGCTGGGGGAGGGAGTGGCCTACGTGCAGGTGGTGGACGGTGACCTGCTCATGTTCAGCGAGAATTTCGCCTGTGTGGATTGCGGCATCAGTCTGCCGGAGATTGCTCCCCGCATGTTTTCCTTCAACAGCCCCTATGGGGCCTGCCCTGTGTGCACAGGCTTGGGCAGCCATATGGAGTTTGATGAGGAACTGGTGATTCCCGACCCCAGGCTGTCGGTGGGGGATGGTGTCTTTGCTCCCCTTACCAAGAACCGCCAGTCCTATGCTATGTGCGTCATGGCGGCTGTGCTGGAGGAAAGGGGCTATGACTTGGATACTCCCTGGAAGCAGATGGATAGTGAAACAAAGGAGATTCTTCTTCATGGTTCCGGGGAGGAGCGGTTCCGCTTCCACTACACCAATATGTTTGGGGAATACAAGGCCTATAATGTGCCCTTTGAAGGTGTCATGGCATTGTTGGACCGCCGCTACCATGAGACGGATTCTGATGAAATGCGGGAGTCCTACGAAAACTACATGACGGAGATTCCCTGTACTGCCTGCCATGGAGCCAGGCTGAAGCCAGAGGTGCTCTCCATTACCATTGGTGAGAAGAATATAGCCGAATACACTGCTCTTACCATTCGTGAGGCAGATGAATTTCTCTTTGAGGCGGAAAAGGGATTCACTTCCCGGGAACAGAAGATTGCCCGGCAGATTTTGAAGGAAATACATGCCCGGCTGAGGTTCCTGCTGGACGTGGGCCTTGATTATCTCACCCTGTCCCGGGCGGCGGGAACCCTTTCCGGCGGTGAGGCCCAGCGCATTCGCCTGGCCACCCAGATTGGCTCCGGCCTTACCGGGGTGCTCTATGTGCTGGACGAGCCCAGCATTGGTCTCCATCAGCGTGACAATAACCGTCTGCTGGCTACCTTGAAGCATCTGCGGGATTTGGGCAACACCCTGCTGGTGGTGGAGCATGACGAGGACACCATGCGGGCGGCGGACCAGATTATCGACATTGGCCCAGGCGCCGGTGAGCATGGGGGGCAGATTGTGGCCCAGGGTACCGCCGAGGAAATAGAGAAGGTCAAGGAGTCCGTTACCGGGGCCTATCTGGCCAGGACCAGGTTCATTCCCGTGCCTGCCAAGCGCCGGCCAGGAAACGGCAAATTCCTGGAAGTGGTGGGAGCCCAGGAAAATAATCTGCAGAATATCTCCGTGAAGTTTCCCCTGGGCACCCTGACCCTGGTAACCGGGGTCTCCGGCTCCGGCAAGTCCACCCTGGTAAACGAAATTCTCTACAAGGGCATAGCCTCCCGGCTTTACCGTGCCAAGGGCAAGCCTGGCAAGCATAAGCGCATCAAGGGTCTGGAGCATATCGACAAAATCATCGATATCGACCAGCAGCCCATTGGCCGCACCCCTAGGTCTAATCCCGCTACCTATACAGGTGTCTTTGACAGCATCCGTCAGCTCTACAGCCAGACGGCAGAGGCCAAGATGAGAGGCTATAAGGCGGGGCGCTTCAGCTTCAATGTGAAGGGGGGCCGCTGTGAGGCCTGTCGGGGTGACGGTATCCTGAAGATTGAGATGCATTTCCTGCCTGATGTCTATGTGCCCTGCGAGGTTTGCCATGGGGCAAGGTACAATAGGGAAACTCTGGAGGTGCGCTACAAGGGGAAGAACATTGCCGACGTGCTGAATATGACCATTGACGAGGCGGTGGAGTTCTTCAAGAACGTGCCTAAGATTGCCCGGAAATTGCAGGTCATCAAGGATGTGGGCCTGGGCTATATCAAGCTGGGGCAGAGTGCCACCACCCTGTCGGGGGGCGAGGCCCAGCGGGTGAAGCTGGCCACGGAGCTTTCCCGCCGTAGCACCGGCCGCACCTTGTATATCTTGGATGAGCCCACCACGGGCCTGCACACGGCAGATATCGACAAGCTCCTGACCATTCTGCACCGGCTGGTGGAGGGAGGCGATACGGTGGTGGTCATTGAGCATAACCTGGATGTCATCAAAACCGCCGACCATATCATCGACCTGGGCCCCGAAGGGGGCAGCGGGGGCGGCACCATTGTGGCCGAGGGACGACCCGAGGAAATCGTCAAGGTACCGGAATCCTATACGGGAAAATTCCTGAAACCTCTGTTGGAGGAACGGCTTTGAAGTTTGGAAAATACCAATAAAGTATGATGTGTTTTGAGGAGGGGCAAAGGCTCCTCCTTTCCTTTTGAGAAAGTATTGACAATGATAATGAGATGGTTTATCATAATTGATACAGTAATTATTATTCTAATTATCATTATCAGTACGAGCAGTTTTAAGGAGGCGTTTCTCTTGACGTTGAAGGATGGAAAAACCGGCATGACGCTCAAGATTCAGCAGATTGGCGATTCCGCATTGAAGGAAAGGCTGATGACTATGGGACTCATTCCGGGCACGAAGGTGAAAGTGCTTCGTTCCGCACCCTTGGGGGATCCAATTGCCATCAATGTCCGCTACTACAATCTGGCCCTGCGGCGTGATGATGCAGCCCAGATTCAGGTGCAGCAGGTTAATTGACGACTGATTGACTTTGACATGACGTAATGGAATCGGATTCAAGAAGGAGTAGTGAAAACATCAATGTCAACTTTAGCAGTAGCTCTTACCGGCAATCCTAACACCGGTAAGTCCACAATTTTCAATGAACTTACTGGTGCCCGCCAAAAAATCGGCAACTGGCCCGGAGTCACTGTGGATAAGAAGGTGGGCTATGCCCGCCACAAAGACAGGGCTATTTCCATTGTGGACCTGCCGGGTACCTACAGCATTAACGCCCGCTCCCCAGAGGAGAAAATCGTCATCGATTACCTCACCAACAACAAGCTGGACCTGGTAATGGATGTGGTGGACAGCACCAACATCTCCCGTAACCTGTTCCTGACGGTGCAGCTCCTTGAGCAGGGCATTCCCCTCCTCATAGACCTGAATATGACTGACGAGGCTGAGCACCGTGGTATCAGCATCGATACCAAGCGACTGGAAGAAATAGTTGGTATGCCCGTGGTGCAGACTGTGGGCCGCAGCTCCAAGAGCACTAAGAAGCTTCTGGATGTGTTCACCTCCACGGTGATGTCCAACTATGAAATCAGCCCCCAGGTGAAGGCTCATATTGCCAAGGTCAAGGAAATCCAGCAAAGCAATCTCAGCGAGAGCGAGCAGCAGGAAAAAATCATTGAGGCCCGTTATGCCCTCATTGACCAGATTATGGAAGCTGCTGTGGATATGCGCAACGTAGGCCAGTCCACCTCCGAGAAGTTTGACAGGTTCCTGGCCAACGGCGTCCTGGCTTTGCCTATTTTCCTGGCTATTCTCTATGCAGTGTTCCAGATTACCTTTACCTGGATTGGCCAGCCCTTGGCAGATACATTGGATGAGCTTATCAACGAGGACTTCCTGGGGTGGGCTGCTGAGTCTTTGGAAGCTGCCGGGGTGGCCGAGTGGATGCAGGCGCTTATCACTGATGGCATCATCGGCGGTGTAGGTGCTGTGCTGACCTTCGTGCCCCTGATTTTCGTGCTGTTCTTCTGCCTGTCCTTCCTGGATGGCACCGGCTATATGGCCCGCATTGCCTTCATCATGGACCCCATCATGCGTCGCTGCGGCCTGACTGGCAAGGGCATCATGCCCCTCATGATGGGCTTTGGCTGCGGCGTACCCGCCATTATGGGGGCACGTGCTTTGGATTCCAATAAGGACCGTCTGATTTCCATCTTGATTACCCCGTTCCTGACCTGCGGAGCCAAGCTGCCCATCATGGCTCTCTTTGCTGCCATGTTCTTCCCGGATGATGCAGCCAATGTGGTTTTCGCCATGTACATTGTGGGTGTGGTCATGGCTATTATCGTGGCCAAGGTGATGGGTGAGACCATGTTCAAGGAGGAGGGTTCCACTTTCCTGCTGGAGCTGCCCCCTTACCGCATGCCGGATATGAAGACGGTGCTGCTGGAGACCTGGGACAAGGGCAAGGGCTACCTCATCAAGGCTGGTACCATTATCTTTGCCGCGTCCGTGCTGATTTGGGTGCTCTCCAACTTCAACGGCGAGGGTATGTGCGAGATTGAGGAAAGTTACCTGGCTACCCTGGGCGGCTGGATGTCCACCCTCTTTGTGTTCCATGGTTTTGGCACTTGGGAGGCTGGTGCTGCCGTAATTTCCGGCATCCTGGCCAAGGAGGCTGTGGTTTCTACCATTGGCGTCCTTTACGGTGCAGCTGATGTTTCCACCGAGGCTGAGGAGGCCATGGAAGCTGCTGAGACCATGATGCAGACCGGTATGGCTACTTCCTTTACGGCTCTGTCTGCCATTGCCTTCATGGTGTTCTCCCAGCTCTATACCCCCTGCGTTACCGCTCTTGGTACCATCAAGAAGGAAGCAGGCGGCTGGAAGTGGATGGGCTTCTCCGCCATCTACATGTTTGTGGTGGCTTGGTTCGTTTCCCTGCTGGTCTATCAGATTGGCAGAGCTTTGGGCTTCTGATTCGCCCAGCTTGATTGATTGGAGTGACAGATATGTCAACTTTCATAGTGGGCCTGGTATTGGCCGTGGCCCTGTTCTTCGCCCTGCGCCATGTGTACCGCAACCTGCGTGACGGCAAGGAAGATTGCTGTGGTGGTGGCGGTGGCTGCAGTTGCTGCAGCGGCTGCGGCTCCAGTGAGAACCATCAGTTAAAATGAAATAAA
>CAJOIN010000090.1 GCA_905234515.1 uncultured Selenomonas sp. | reverse complement strand
CCATATATGTCAGGTTTCATAACAATGGGAATATGGGGAATAAAAAGGAAATTGGTTAAACATTCATCATATCATCCAATGTGAAGAGGATAACATCGCCTGCGGCGGCGCATTCATGTAATCCCTGAGTGAAACCATCCTTAGAGAAGATGACGTAGTAGCATTTCTTACCTTTGGCAAAGACAGCTGCATATTGTCTTAAAAGCTCCAGTTCGTCCCGTCCAATTTGTTTGTTCCGATATTTGCAGGAACCAATAATATAGGAATCTTCACCGGTTTCAACATTTAGCGTTTCTCCTACGATATCGATTTCGATTTCCTTGCGCTCGATGGGATTATTTCCCCACCATCTGCCCAGGGAAAGAATTTCAAAAGGAAGATTATTGGCATAGTAAAGCAAGTAGTCATGGCACATCCGTTCAAAGACAAAGCCCATGAAGTCAGGAAGATAGGGCTTAATCACTCGGTCATATACCCGTTCTATGCGTCCGGAAGCAATAAGGGCTGTGTTGTTGGGAACAAATCGATACCAGAAGCGGAAGAAGTTGTCATCGATGGAATAAATGGTTTGCTTCGAATTGCCATGGATTAATGGTCTTTCGCGCTTGACAATGCCAAGTTCCCGCAGGGTTTTCAGATATTTGGAACAGGCTCCGGTTTCCAGTTTGCATTTTGAGGAAATTTCTGCTAATTTGGATGCCCCTTCCGCAATAGCCGAAAGAATATCGCTGTATTGAGATGGTTCCCTAAGCTCCTGCTTCAAAAGATTCTCTGGCTCCTCATAAAGGTAGCTGGAGCGGTCAAAGAGGTTTTCAAGAAGTGCTTCGTTTACATCATCCTTAACATTGAGCTTTCTTATGTAGTGAGGAACGCCACCGGTAATCCCGTAGATAAGGGCATTTTGTGTAGGGGAAAGGTTTGGAGAAAAGATTGCAGTTTCCTTATAAGTCAGCGGCTCTAATTTGAATTGTCCGGTTCTACGGCCATATAATGGGCTTTCATCGCTTAAAACCTGTTTTTCCATGAAGCTCATAGAGGAGCCGCATAAAATCAGGTAAAGCTTGCTGTTTGACCAGGTATGGTCGATGATATGCTGCAGCAGGGAGGAGATAGCCTCCTCAGCCTTGGCAAGGTACGGGTATTCATCTATGACAAAGATAATCCGCTGGCCTTGGGCAAGCCTGCTGATTTCGGAAAGCGCATCATCAAAGGTCTGGTATTCCGGGAAGGTGGTCGCTTCAGGCTCCTTGAATAAGTGAATGGCCTTGGAAAGGGCAGACAGATTCTTGGTTGCCGTAGCCTTTAGCGCTGAGTAATAGATGGTGGGCTTATCCTTACAGAACTCATTGATGAGGGCAGTCTTGCCAACGCGTCTGCGCCCGTAGATGATGATACATTCAAAAGCATCGTTATCGTAGCGCTTGTTAAGCTTATGCAATTCTTCATCGCGACAATAAAACATGATGTACTCCTTATCTATATGCAAAATAAAGTAACTCATAAGTTACTAACTCGTAATCTATGTTATTTGTATACTACTACTTGCATATTGTTTTGTCAATGAAGAGAGAGCAGTTAGATATAATATGAATAGTAATGATGCAGGTGTTAATAATTAACATCTATATTCATCTTTGTACAGGAACTGAGAAACCTTTTTGAATGAATAAATTTTCCAAAGCTGAATTGATATTGGTCAACGTTAAGTTTCTGCCCAGTGCTTTTTGTATGATAAGAAATACACGAATTCCGGCAGAGGTGATGTATTCCAGTTTTGCGCAGTCAATTTCTGCTCCCATAGGCATACTGGTAGTTTTTATTTTTTCCCAAGCCGTTAAAAGTTGTGGCGCTGTAAGGCTGTCAAGTCTGCCGACTATGGATACTTTGAACAGATTGTTTTCCAGAGTGTAGTTCATCTCGAAGGGAGTGGATTGTTGTTCGGTGTCGTCAGCCTGCTGTCTTTGCTCATCGAGGGTTATAACCCAATAATGGCAATCGTTCATAGCGGTTTTAAAGTTTCTAATTTGTTCCTGCGTCAGCTGCCGGTATATGCTTAAGGTGGGGATGTGCTCAGCTAATGTTATTTTTTCGACCTTCATTCCGTGGCTGTTTATAAAATTCTCAGCTGTTTTTGCTGAGCGGCTAATATCATCGGGGTTAATTATCAAAGGATTAGACAGGTTGGTTACATTAGCCTGCTGTTGGGCACTTTCTTTGGAAGTGGCCAGTTTGGCCAGTGAATCCTTGCCAAATATAGAATGGAAGCTATAAAAAAATTGCAGTATAAATTCTGGGTCAGGCGTTATCCATAAACCGCCATGCAGTTCAAGCATTGCACGGATATTGGAAACTACAGCGTCTGCCTCATGTGCGTCAAAATACATCATCATTCCTTCTGTGGTAATGCACAGAGGCCCAGTTACATTTTGCAGCGCAGTACGGATAGATTCATAGTTGGTGGCATCTATACCGTGAAAGGATATTTCGTCAGAGCTTGTAGTAAGCGAACGAATGATAGGCTCTATTTCCTGAACTACAATGGGCAAATCAAGCCCGATGAAACGCATGCCTGCCTTGGTCAGATGCAAAGCTTTCGGGGTATACCCGCATGGTAGGTCAACACATACATGACAGCCGGAATCTTTTATCAAAGAGCACATGGCGCGATATTTTGTTTCAACTACCAGAGCATTGCCAAGTATAACATCAGGGTCAATCATATTTTGCAGAGGGTCACGATTTTCAAGTTCTAAGCAACGGACGATTGTGGAAGCATCAGGAATATTAGCGGCAGCCATAAGGCAGATGGCAGTTTTTGCCGTCATGAATACAGGGTTAGCTTGTGCCTGTGAATTTCGTTCCGTTTCAATGGTCATAAGGCAGACCTCCCTAATCATATAGGTATATCTGTGTGTAATTAAGTCTTTATTCGTCATCAGAACGTTTTTTTCCTGTTTTCAGACAGGCGGGGAAGGTCGTGTCGCTTTTTTATGGTAAAATAGTTGTAGCTTGAGGTCGGAGGTGTTGGCATGGAACAGAGACTGTTTACCGAAATCATTCCCCTTTATCGTTCACGTAAGGATAATCCATATACAATTAGAATCCGTATACGGCTAAAGGATGCTGTTGACCCTGTGGTACTACGCAGGGCAGTGGATACCACGATGGAGCGGTATCCGTATTTCTGTGTGAAATTGCAGACTCGTGGTGCAGGCTTTATCTTTACAGAGAATCGGGAGCCGGTAGTTATTTCCAATTCAAAGCAGGGCGTAACATTAAATTCGGCAGACTCGAATGATCATTTGCTTTCGTTTTCGTACCATGATGATTGGCTGTTCATGGATATTTTTCATGGCTTGACCGATGGTGCAGGGGCTTATGAAGTGATACGTACTTTGTTGTATTATTATTGCTGTCAGCGCTACAATGTGACGCTATCGACAGCAGGCATCCATATTGTGGGCGATAAAATCTCTCCGGAAGAATGGGAATGTCCGGTAACGAAGGCACGAAATCTGCCAACTCCCCGGCGTCATGAGTGGACAAAGGCGCTGCTCCCTGGTATAGCTGCAAACCTGCAGATGGAAAGCCCGGACTATGTTTATAGCCTATTGCTGGCTGAAGACGATTTTATGCGCTTTTGCAAAGAAAATGGCGGCAGTCCGGGAACCATGGTGTCCTTGCTTCTGAGCCGCAGTCTGGCGAGACTGTATCCCCATGCCGCGGAAAGCATACGAATTGTTTTGTGCGTTAATCAGCGCCAGGCCTTGCATGCACCCCGGGCTCATCAAAGTCTGGTTGGAGGTGCTTTTCTGGAATATGATGAACAGCTGCGTAAATTGCCACTCCCTGAGCAGGTGAAGATATATAGGAATATGGTTGCGGCACAGGCAAATGAGGAGACTGTACTATCCGGCGTGGCGCATATGGCCGGCTTGACCAAAATGCTTTTGGCAAAGGGAACGCATAAGGAAAGACTGGAGATGATGGCAAAGGTTGATGAGGCGGCCAATCGATTTGCTGCGGCCAATGTGAGCTATGTGGGAAAAGCGAATTTCGGAGAAGCGGAAAAATATATAAAAGAGTTCCACGCCTGGAGTGCCACTGTTATGGACATCACTATTCAAATCTCAGCGGTAAATGGCAGATTTACACTGGATTTCATGCAGAAGTTTGAAAGCCCTGTTTATCTAAATGCATTTTTGCGAGAACTGGCAGATAACGGCATAGTTTATGAACTGCAGGATAAACAGATAAGAACACTGCCTGCGTTCAGAGCGCCGTGGCAGTGGGTATAGCTTCATTTAGTTGATAGGACAAATGGAAGGTATCATAAGCATGGATGATAAGGATGTTAATAACTAATCGACCTTCCCTCATATCCTCCCGCCCCCAAATCTCGCCACCCTAGCAATCCCTTGCCTTGCAGGGATTTTGCATGCAAATTTCAGAGGGCATCTAAATGCAAAAGTAAGTCACGCAGTAAGTCACATGGTGAAAATTTATGCGAAAATATTCCCGTCCGGGGATTCCTGGTACGGGAATTTTCGTTAGATGGATTCTTGCCGGGGCTTGTCTGCGTCTTTCTTTTTTGGAGAGAGAAGTTCTGCTACGCCGTCCTGGAGCCAGTCTTTGACCTGTTCTTTCTGCAGATCGTCTATATGGGTGTAGATGTCCATGGTGATTTGGATGGTGCTGTGGCCGAGCTGGGCCTGCACGTCCTTGAGGTCGAATCTGTGGCTGGCTTTCATGCGGCTGGCCATGTCGTGGCGGAGCATGTGGAGGGTGGTGCCTATGCCTATCCTGCGCCTCATTTTGGAATAGCAGGCGCAGAAGGAGGCGGGCCTTATGGGGGTGCCGTCCCATCTGCTGAAGATGTAGCCTTCATCATGGAAGGCTGCGCCGGTTTTCAGCTTGTATTCTCTCTCACTATGGCGATAATCCAAAAGCTCTCGGCAGTAGTCGGCAGGGATAGGCAGGTGGCGGTCGCCTTCGCGGGTTTTGGTGGGGGCAAGGATGGTGGGATGAGGGCTGCCTTTCTCCTTGTTCCTGCCGGTGATGAGGGCGTGGCCGATGTGGAGCGCCCCGCCTGTGATGGTACCTGTGATAGTGCCTTCGGAAAGCTTGTGCCATTCTTCATTCTGGCCGGACTTGGCAAGGACGCTGATGTCTTCCCACTTGAGGGCCAGGATTTCGCTGATGCGGGCGCCGGTGACGAACTCGGTGAGCATGATTAGGCGCCAGCCCCGGTAGGTGCTCTTGGCCCCGATGAGTTTCTGCCAGTCTTCCGGGCTTGGCTTCACGAATTCCCTTTTGGGTGGCTGGATTAGCGAGATCAAGGGGTTCTATGCCCTGCAGGCTTTGCACCCGGTGTCGGAAAGCGCCCAGGCGCTCTGGCATTATCTCATGTACCGGGCCAACGCTGTGTGGTGGGTTACTCCCCTCTCTATTCGCAATGACGAGATACGCGGGGTGCTGGGGGTAAGCCCTGCGGTGCTGAAGCGGGCGCGGAAGGAACTGATAAGGGCCGGGCTTCTTGTGCTGGGGAAAGACGGGAAGCAGACGGTGTATATCTTACTGTAGGACTCCGTGAAACGAGCCCAAAGGGCGAAGGTGAACGGGAAGTACTACGTAGTCAAGGTGCACTTGGCGAAGCGAGTCCAAAGGGCGAAGTCTGAGCTTAGTGCACTACTGACGAGGAGGGATTGGCATGAGAGTATTCATAAATCCAGGACACGCACGGGGCGGACTGCCGGATCCGGGGGCGGTGAATGAGGCGCTGGGACTCAAGGAGTGCGATATTGCCATGGAGCTTGGCAGCAAGACCGCCAGATTCCTGGAAAGGGCGGGCTGCCAGGTGCGTCTTCTGCAGAGCCACAACCTTGCGGGGGAAAGTCCCGGTTTCCAGAATGTCACTGCCGAGGCCAACGACTGGTGGGCGGATTTGTTCGTATCCATACATTGCAACGCTTCGCGCCTCCACAATGCCCGGGGCTTCGAGAGTTACTGCTACGATGTGGACAGCGAGGCGGGCAAGGCCGCCTTCTTTATCCAGCAGGAGATTTACAAGGGCGTGAGGCCTTTGGACGAGGGCTTCTGGGACAGGGGCGTGAAGTCTGAGCGGAGCTTCGCGGTGCTTCGGTGTACCCGCATGCCGGCGGTGCTGGTGGAGACAGGCTTCATTGACAACGAGCAGGACGCAAGGCTCTTGACGGAGCACGGAGAGGAATTCGCCGCCGCCATCGCCAGGGGCGTGACGGACTGGCGGCAGTAAGGCACGGGGGCGTAAGGCCCCTTTTTCCTTGCCTTTTCAAAGAAGAAGTCATAAAATATAGACAAGAAACAGGAGGAATCCACATGGCAGATTTTCGCATCAACCGCACCAATGACGCGGTATTCAAAGCAATTTTCGCCAAGTACCCGAAGATTACCCTGTCCCTTATCAACGCTTTCCTTGAGTTCCAGGGCACGGAGCAGCTGGTGGACATTGAGTTCATCGACAGGGAGCTTGATTCTGACGAGTACGAGGGCAAAGAGTCGCGCCTTGATATATTAGGGCGCACCGCCTCCGGCACGAAGGTGAATATAGAAATGCAGGTCAACGCCGTCCTGGCCATGGGTGAGCGTTCCCTGTTCTACTGGGCGCGGAATTACGCTGACCTCAAACGTGGGGAGAAATATGACCAGCTGAACCGCACCATTGCTATCAATATCCTGGGCTTCAATCTTTTCAATGAAAAGCAGTACCCGGATATGCACAGTTGTTTCGGCATTTACGACATCAAGACAAAATGCCAGCTGACGGACAAGCTGGAGATACACTTCCTTGAACTGCCGAAGTTCAGGAGCAAGAGCGTGAAAGACATGAACCGCATGGAAAAATGGGCGGCCTACTTCTCCCCCAGCACCCCGGATGAG
>CAJOIN010000089.1:3176-15797 GCA_905234515.1 uncultured Selenomonas sp. | reverse complement strand
GAGGTAGTGGTGACCACCGACGACGGTTCTTACGGCATGAAGGGTTTTGTCACCAATGCGGTGCAGGCTCTGGTGGACCGCGGTGAGAAAATTGACCAGATAACCGCCATCGGCCCTGTTATCATGATGAAGAGTGTGGCAGATGCCACCCGTGACCTTGGTATCCGTACCATTGTCAGCCTGAACCCCATCATGGTGGACGGCACCGGCATGTGCGGCGGCTGCCGTGTGCAGGTGGGTGACGAAACCAAGTTTGCCTGCGTGGATGGTCCCGAGTTCGACGGGCACCTGGTGGATTTCAAGGGTCTGATGAGCCGTCAGCGCATGTACCGCGACCTGGAGGCCCAGGAAAAAGACCATGTGTGCAATATCGGACTGGACAGATAAGCGGAGGTAAGCTAAATGGCTCTTTCTTTGGAAAAACATAAAATGCCGGTGCAGGACCCCAAGGTCCGTGCCCATAACTTTGACGAAGTAGCCTTGGGCTATGATGAGGAAACGGCGGTAGCCGAGGCTGAGCGCTGCCTGCACTGCAAGGTGCCTCAGTGCCGCAAGGGCTGCCCTGTGTCCATCGATATCCCCACCTTCATCGGCCAGATCAAGGAGCGGGATTTCGACGGTGCCATCAAGACCATCAAGGAGTCCAACGGACTGCCGGCTGTCTGTGGCCGCGTCTGCCCTCAGGAAAACCAGTGCGAGAAGATGTGCATCCTGGCCAAGAAGGGCGAGTCCGTGGCCATCGGCCGTCTGGAGCGCTTTGTGGCTGACCGTGCCATGGCAAAGGGCGAGGAGATAAAGCCCATTGAATATGCAGATGATGCCCAGAAGGTAGCTGTCATCGGCGCCGGGCCTTCCGGCCTTTCCTGTGCCGGCGACCTGGCCAAGAAGGGCTACAAGGTCACCATTTTCGAGGCTCTGCATAAGGCTGGCGGCGTGCTGTCCTACGGCATCCCCGAGTTCCGTCTCCCCAAGGAGAAGGTCGTGGCCAAGGAAATCGAGAATATCGAGAAGCTGGGCGTGAAGATTGAGCTGGACTCTGTGGCCGGACGTCTTTTCACTGTGGATGAACTCATGGAGGAAGAGGGCTTTGACGCAGTCTTTTTGGGCACCGGCGCCGGCCTGCCCCATTTCCAGGGCATTCCGGGTGAGAGCCTCAACGGCGTTTATTCCGCCAATGAGTTCCTGACCCGCTGCAACCTGATGAAGGCCTACCGCTTCCCTGAGTATGCTACCCCCATCAAGGTGGGCAAGAATGTAGCAGTAGTGGGCGGCGGCAACGTGGCCATGGATGCTGCCCGTACGGCCCTGCGCCTGGGTGCTGAGCATGTCTACATCGTCTATCGCCGCAGCGAGGCAGAGCTTCCCGCCCGCAAGGAGGAAGTGGAGCATGCCAAGGAAGAGGGCATTGACTTCCAGCTCCTCACCAACCCGGTGGAAGTGCTGGGGAACGAGGAAGGCTGGGTGAAGGGCCTCAAGTGCATCCGCATGGAGCTGGGTGAGCCTGATGCTTCCGGGCGTCGCCGTCCTGTGCCTGTGGAGGGTTCCGAGTTTGAGCTGGAGATGGATACGGTCATCATCGCCATCGGCACCGGCCCCAACCCCATCATCGCCCAGACTACCCCGGGCCTTGACACCAACAAGCGGGGCAACATCGTGGCCGATGAGGAAAGCTGCGCCACCTCCAAGCCCGGCGTTTTCGCCGGCGGTGATATCGTCACCGGCGCTGCCACGGTTATCCTGGCCATGGGCGCAGGCCGCAAGGCTGCTGCCGCCATTGACGAATATCTGAAGGAAAAGAGAAGCAAGTAATGATGAATTATGCGGCCATAGATTTTGAGACCGCCACCTCTGCCCGGGACTCAGCCTGTTCCGTGGCGGTGGTGGAGGTAGTGGACGGTAAGCTCTACGATTCTTACTACACACTGATTCAGCCGCCGGAAAACAAATACAATTATTTCAATGTGCAGATACACGGCATCACCAGGGAAGATACCCGCTATGCCCCCACCTTCGCCAAAATCTGGCCGGAGCTTAGGGAGCATCTGGAGGGAAAAGTAGTGGTGGCCCATAACGCGCCCTTTGATATGGGAGTGCTGAACGCCTGCCTCATGCGGGCGGGGCTGTCCCTGCCCAAGTTTTATTACTGCGATACGGTGACCATTTCCCGGAAAGTCTGGCCTGACCTGGAGAACCACAAACTGGACACGGTGGGCAGCTTCCTGGAAATAGACTTCCAGCATCATAATGCTCTGGACGATGCCCGTACCTGCGCAGCTATCCCCTTGAAGGCGGGAGAGGAGCTGGGCTTTTCCAGCCTGAAGGGGCTGACGGAGAAGCTGGGCATCAATGTGAAGCCCTTTGGAGTCAGGAGAGGAGGATGCAGGAGATGATACTGGTCAGTGCCTGTCTTTTAGGGCACAAGGTGAAGTATTCTGGTGGGGCCAATCCCCATGACCTCTTGATGCGCTATAACGAGCGGGGCAGGTTTATTGCTGTCTGTCCCGAATGTTTTGCCATGCTCCCGGTGCCACGTCCTCCCATGGAAATCCAGGGAGGCAACGGCAAGAAGGTCCTTCAGGGGAAGGCCAAGGTAGTGGATGAGGAGGGCAGGGAAACCACCTCCTATATGCTCACCGGCGCGGACAAGGTCCTGAAGATTGCCGAGAGGCCTACCATGCCCATGTGGCTATCCTGAAGGAGGGCAGCCCCTCCTGCGGTGTCCACCGGGTCCATGATGGCAGCTTCACCGGCAAGTATACCAAGCACCCCGGCGTGACGGCGGCCTTGTTGATGAAGCACGGCATCAAGGTCTACTCCGAAAAGGATATGACTGTGGGCAGGCTGGAAGAGCTCATTGCCGAAGATATCAAGCGTGACCATATTTAACTATATCTAAATAAAGCTGCCGTGCGCTGAGCACGGCAGTTTTTGAAAGGGGAATGTTTTATGGAAACCATTGCTTTGATTGCTCATGACAAGAAGAAGGAAGAAATGCTGGATTTTGCCTCCCACCATAAGGAGCTGCTTTCCCATTTCCATCTGGTAGCCACCCGCACCACCGGCACTTTGCTGAAGGAAAAGCTGGGGCTGGATGTGGAAACCATGATGTCCGGCCCCCTGGGAGGCGATCAGCAGATTGGCGCCCTGGTGGCCACCGAGAAGGTTCATTATGTAATCTTCCTTCGTGACCCCTTGACCTCCCAGCCCCATGAGCCGGATATCAATGCTTTGCTGCGGCTCTGCGATGTGCATAACATTCCCCTGGCCACCAACAGGAAAAGCGGCCATATCCTGCTGCAGTATGCGGATAAGAAGCTCAATGAATAGGTTTGAAAAAATCTATAAAAAAGTTTCAAAATGGTGTTGACAGACGCCTATGACCCGTATATAATAATCTATGTTGTTAAGGCACAGCGCAAAACAAAAGCGCGACGCCATGACATTCCTCGATAGCTCAGCCGGTAGAGCACCTGACTGTTAATCAGGCTGTCGCAGGTTCGAATCCTGCTCGAGGAGCCAATGGCGCCATCGTCAAGCGGTTAAGACACCGCCCTTTCACGGCGGGTTCATGGGTTCGAATCCCATTGGCGTCACCGTCACCATATCGACTCACTAGCTCAACTGGCAGAGCAACTGACTCTTAATCAGTAGGTTCACGGTTCGATTCCGTGGTGGGTCACCACTAGAATACAAAAGCTGTCTTCGGGCAGCTTTTTTTGTATATGCAAGGGAAACTGGAATACTCTTATTTCCCGCCCCCTTTCTCAAACGCCACTGAGGCCTCATGGGTGGCCTCCAGCAGAGGCTCCTCAAAGTCCAGCCAGTCCGTGTAACGGGCGATATCCCTGCCGGTATGGAGGAGGGCGATGTAGGTGCCCCCGCAGCCGGAGGTGAAGAGGGAGAGGCAGAGGAGAGGGAGCAGGAGATACCGGATATGTGACATGCTTTTCTTGTTTTTCATCTTAAGATTGGGCACCGCCTTTTTTGACTTTTTTGTAATCCAGAGAATTGATGGAAATAAAGGTCTGCCGTTTGGCATTTTTGTCCCCTTCCGGGTAGAGGTATAGGATGCGCCAGAAGTCTGCCCCCAGGCGATAGATGGCAAACTCGGCTATCATGGGGGTTTCCTGGTAGGTAATTTTGTAGGTGATGTGGCTGATCTCCCGGTTCCTGATGTGCTTTACCTCTAAGTCTTGCCGCTGGGGGGAGAGCTTCTCCGGCTCCTCGAAAACCGACAGGCAGAACTCGTCCTGTACCTTCAGATCATCATCTTCACTGGCCAGCACCCCGTGGAGGGCGATGACCGAGAGGGATTCATCGTAGTGCATGGCGGTATCGGCAGCGGCCACAAAATCCTCCGCAGGCTGCAGCTGCTGCCGTTCCTCCAGGTCAAAGGGCAGGTCAAAGGAGAGGCCGGCACCGTCGGAAGCGGCGAGGGTCACGGTGCGCCACTCCTCCTTGGGGGCGGCGGAGGCCGCCTTGTCCGCCTCCTTGTCAAATTCCCGTATCAGGCGGTAGATGGCCGTGCCTCGGATGAGGGTCATGGTGCTGAGGGAGCAGCCTGAGGTTAGGGCGGTGAGGAAAATGAGGGTGACGATGAGCAGGGGCTTGGTGATTTTTGGCATGATTACCTCCTTGTAAATAAAGAGGGAGCACTGGCCCTTTTATGGCATGGTGCTCCCATTGGGGTGATTGATTTAGTTTGGCGATGAAAACATGATAGCAGGGAAAGATTAGAATAGGATTGGAAAAAGGAGGAATTGGATAGTTTTTTTAAAAAATTTAATGCAATTTTAATGTAGAAATGGTATATTCGGAGAGAAATTTCACTTAAAGAGATAGTGAGGCAATAATATCCGATGGGGGTACCGTGCCATGGGAAAGTGGCAGGGTGCCTTTTTTTTATGCGGAGAGAAAGGAGATTGTATAGTGAATATTACGACAAAGCTCGTTTGCGTCCTGCTCCTGCCGGCTGTCCTCCTCCTGGGGGCAGGCTGTAACAGGGAGGCCCAGGAGAAAAGTATTTTGCCCTCCTTTGAGGAGGTGCAGGCAGGCTATGTGTGGAAGGAGCAGGAATTTAGTCAGGCGGATGGGAAGAAGCTCATCTTGGAGCTGCCCTTCCAGCTGGAAAAGGAGGAGACACTCCAGCCCAATACCATAGAGAAGTTGGAATCTTACAGCTACTATGACGACAAGAACTATATTTCCGCAGAGCTGGTGCACGGCATAGGCATGCCGAAGGAGATGGCGGAAAACTTTGATATGGAAGGCTTCCTCAAGGCCAGCTTTGTGGATGCAGAGGGACTCCAAGTGAAGGTGAAGGACAGGGGCAGGAAGCAGGTGGGGGACAGGGAAATGACCTACCTGGATGTGCAGCTCCTGGACAAGGAAAGCGACAGCACCACCACCGCCCGACTCATGAATGTGGGCTTCTTCGGCGGGGAAGGGGAGTTCTGGGCTGTTTCCTGGTTTGCCTACGAGGACGACCCGGCGGGGCAAAGGATGATTGAGAGGTCGCTGGAGTCCATACGAGTTGAGTGACAAGGCTGAGAAAGCTGCCGGACAGGGCGCCCAATCCGGCAGAGCAAAGCGCCATGACGGTGAATATGCTGATTTGAAATAGTGGTGAAAAGGCGGGCAGGCTTAGGGCTTGCCTGCTTTTTCTATGTGCATATAATAGTAAATTCCAATATAGAAAACACTGACGGATTCTTGAAAAACGTATGTACAGTTTTCAAAAATCTACGCCTGTTATTATTATAGACAGAAAAACGGCCTCGCCGGAAATGGGGAGCCAGCGAAGCCTTTCTTATGCGCAAGAAGTATATCACTGCAGAAGGGAGAGAAAAAGGACTTTTGTCCCATGGAAAGTGTATACACGATTTTGTCGTCCTACCATCGAGAACGTGCAGAACGGCGTTGCCTTCTGCAAGGAACACGGTTCTGATATTATTGTGGCTATAGGCGGCGGCTCTGCCATTGATACCAGCAAGGCTATTGCCATCATCATGACAAATCCTGAGTTTGCAGATGTACGCAGCCTGGAGGGAGCTTCACCCACCAAGCATAAGGCCATGCCTATTGTAGCTGTTTCCACTACTTCCGGCACAGCGGCAGAAGTAACTATCAACTATGTCATAACGGATGTGGAGAAACACCGCAAGTTTGTTTGTGCAGACCCACACGATATTCCTGTAGTCGCTATCGTAGATTCCGAAATGTGCGCTTCTATGCCGCCTAAACTGTGTGCTTCCACGGGTATGGATGCTCTGGTTCATGCTATTGAGGGGTATATAACCAAGGGAGCCTGGGAACTGACTGACATGATGCACCTGAAAGCCATAGAGATTATTTCCAGGTCTCTTAGGGATTCTGTAAAGGGGGACAAGAGCGGCAGGGAGAATATGGCCTTGGGGCAGTACATTGCCGGTATGGGTTTCTCCAACGTGGGGCTTGGCATTGACCATTCCATGGCCCATCCTCTTTCCGCTGTCTATGATATTCCCCACGGTACGGCTTGTGCTATTCTCCTTGCTCCTGTGCTAAAATTCAACGCTCCTGCTACCGGCGAGCGCTACAGGGAAGTGGCACGGGCCATGGGGGTAGCTGGTGTAGATGAAATGAGCCAGGAGGAGTATCGCAAGGCTGCCATTGAAGCCGTGGCCAAACTCAGTGCTGATGTCGGCATTCCCACCAAGCTTTCAGAATTGGGTGTTCAGGAGAAGGATATTGACTTTTTGGCAGAGTCTGCTCTGGCTGATGCCTGCACTCCGGGCAACCCTAGGGACGTTACAAAGGAAGAAATTGCGGAAATTTATCGGTCAATTCTCTGATAGCATAGATTTTACATAAATGCTTAAGGAGGCAAGTTCCGGGGGTGGGACTTGCCTCCTTATTTGCACATGAAAGATAACATGATTTGGGACGGGAAAAGGGTACGGCGAATGTGAGTACTGGTACTATACCAATGGGAGGCTGTCAAAGGAAAATGTCCTTGAGGGAGATTGGCAAGCACTTTTTTCAGTATGTCCACTGAAAAGGGATTGAAGAAGAAAGCCGTCAGCGATGCTGTCATCCCTGCCGGTGGTTTTGATGTTTAGGAGATTGTCCCATTCTTGTTCGTAATCTGACATAGATACTGCTCCTTTGAAAAAATTGGGCAAAGCCCCTATGGCAAGGTTGTCTTTCTCCGTAGGCGGGAGGAGAGTTAGCCAAAGCTTAGCAAACTCATACTTTGAACTCCGGCTGATCCCGGTAGAAATGCTGTAGGAGCTCAATGAAGGCGAGGAGGGATTTCCGCTTGTCGTTTTTATGGGTATAGACCCCGCAGGGGATGACCACATCGCTGGCAAAGTCCAGCCAGGCAAATTCTCCGTTGTGGTCATTCAGGAAACCCGGGGCCAGGCACACGCCCTTGTGGGCGGCTACGTTGGTGAGGGTGTTGTCGTGGTCGGGGCTGTTGAAATAGTCAACATGTATCTCGGTTATCATGCGCTGCTGCAAAGCACGCAGGGCGGGGGGAGAGCCACCGCCTACCATAAGGGTACGACCTTTCAAGTCGCTGGGGACAACCAGCGGCTTTTTTGTCAGGGGATCGCTTTTCTCCGTGATAAGGTAGATGCGGCTGTCAAAGAGATGATGGCAGGCCACGTCCGGCACACGTTTCATGGTGTATTCCATGGCAAAGGTCACATCCTGCTCACCCCGCAGGAAGGATTCCTGCCCATCCTGCCAGTCAAAGCTGGGGATGATGGTGACCTTTGGGAAACTGCGGCTGAACTGGGCCATTACCTGGGGCAGGAAGTAAAGGGCAGAGCGGATGGGCAGGGCAATGCGGATGCTTTCCGCGTATTTGGCGCTGAAGTTCTGCCCCTGCTCAATGGCGGCTTTCAGCTGCCCATAGACAGTGCGCAGGGTGCCCACGAACTGGGCACCTGCCGGGGTGAGCATGGCTCCCTTGCCGGAACGCTCAAAGAGGGTAAAGCCTATCTCGTTCTCCACTACCTTTATCTGGTAGGTGAGAGTGGGCTGGGAGATAAAGAGATTTTCGGCAGCGCGGTTAAAATTCAGCACCTGCGCCAGCTCCAGTATGTATTCCATCTGTTTGGTATTCATGGGCACGTCCTCCTCATTTGCAGTATAGTGGCTTTTGCAGGGTAGTGCAATAATTTTAATAGAATAATTTGATTGATAATCTAAATTTACAATTGGATTTCTACATGCAATATGGCTATAATAAAGCCAACAAAAGGAAATGCTGACTGAGTGAAAGGGGAATGTCAAATGTCGCTGGAGATTTTGGAAGCCAAGGAAGCTATTCGTGAGGTAATTGATGGGTTTGCCAACCTGGAGTGTGATGTGCCCGCCCAGATGGTCTATTTCACCGAAGATGTCCATGTCATGGTCTATATGGGAGGCAAGCTCACCATGGATATCCACGGGCGGGAAGCACTAAAAAAGCAGTTCAGCGCCTTTACCGGCGGCATCAAGGCCTCCCACCATCAGAATGGCCAGCAGGTCATCACTGTGGAGGGGGACAGGGCCACGGATGTGCATTACTGCCGGGCAGCCCTGGTGATGGAGGAAAATGGCCGGGAGATGGTGTCAGACAACTATATCCGCTATACAGACAAACTGGTGAAGCAGGAGGGGAAATGGCTCATCAAAGAGCGTGAGCAGCACTTTGTCATTACGAAAAAGGGAGAGCTATAAGGTATTATGGGCATGAAGCGCAGGGATTTTATCCGAATGGCTCGGAAACTTGGAGCAGGAAGGAGCAATCTGAGGCAATTGGAGGGATTGAAAATGGTGCGAAGAAACATTTTGCGGAGCTTCATGGTGGCGGGAACCTTACTGGCATTGAGTGCCGGTTTGGTGGTGGCTGCGCCTATTACCATCGAGGAGCAGGGTTCCTTTACTGTAGGGGGCAGATATAAGCAGCATGAAGGCGCCTTCAGCCAGGAAAATTTTGTTTCCGAGGAAGGACAGCGGGCTTATGGGGATTTTGCCTATGTGGAGTATCAAAAGCCTGTGGATGCCAAAAAGCTCCCCCTTATCTTCCAGCACGGCGGGGCACAGTCCAAACGTACCTGGGAATCTGGCCCTGATGGCAGGGAAGGATTCAATACCATGTTCCTGCGGGCAGGCTATGCTGTTTATCTGGTGGATCAACCCCGCAGCGGCGAGGCCAATCTGTCAACTGAGGCAGTGACGCCGGATACTCCCTGGGCCAGCAATCCCATGTATGGGGATAAGACACTGTACGTGCTTTCCCGCATAGGGCATTACGACGAGCAGGGGAACCCTGTGCCCAATGCCCAATTCCCGGAGGGAGAGGAGAATTACCAGGCTTTTCAGCAGAGCTGGACTATTGGTTCCGGCCCTCTGGACAATGATCTCAATGCAGAGGTATTGGCCAAACTTTTCAATCAGCAGAAGGATGGTGCGGTGCTGGTGTCCCATTCAATGGGAGGGACTATTGGCTGGCGCACGGCCATCCGCACTGACAAAGTGAAAGCCATCATCGCCTATGAACCGGGTGGCACTCCCTTCGTATTCCCGGAATCTGAGATGCCAAAGATAACAGAGGCACGTTTCAAGGCCTTGTCAGCTTCGGCTATGGGAGTTCCCATGGAGGACTTCTTGAAGCTTACCAGGATTCCCATTGTGCTGTATTACGGTGATTACATAAAGATTGGTTCGGAAAATGTGGGAGAGGACAAGTGGGGCACCGAGTACGCCATGGCCCAGCAGTTCGTAGCAGCCATCAACCGCCATGGAGGCGATGCCACACTAGTGCATCTGCCGGATATTGGCATCAAGGGCAATTCCCATTTCCTCATGCAGGAGAAGAACAATCGCCAGATTATGGAACTGGCTCTCAAATGGCTTCGGGAAAAGGGACTGGACAAGTAATCTTTTAGTTCAGAAATTGTCATAGTTTGCCCTAAAACTGGGGAATGATTATGGTGGAGGTAATTTTTCATGAGCAAAGATGTGATGATTGTCACCGGAGCCGGACAGATTTACAAGAGGCTCCGCTGGCTGCAGCGGAGCTTTTTTGACTGAACATTTGATAAAGTGGTAGAATACCTCTTGTCAAGCAGCTGACTATAATTGATACGAGTAAAGGGAGGATGAGTCACATGAAAACACCAGAGCCGCATACCCAATTGACAGGGGAGATTGGCACGGACAGAGCCATAATTATGGGGGACCCTGCCCGGGTGGACACCATAGGGAAGCTTATGGAGGGCGTAAAGGAATGGGCCTATAACCGGGAATACAAGTCTATCGTGGGTGAGTACAAGGGGCAGAGAATCCTGGCAATGTCCACGGGAATAGGGGCACCCTCGGCTGGCATCGGCATTGAGGAACTGCATAATGTGGGCATACATTATGTGGTGCGGGTAGGCTCTGCCGGAGCCATGCAGAAAGGTATCGGCCTTGGGGAGCTTATCGTTGCCGAAGGAGCAGTGAGGGAAGACGGGCTTTCCAAACGGTATGTGCCGGAAATCTATCCGGCAGTGCCATCCTACGCCTTGCTGAACCTGGCCCACAAGTATGCCCCCCAGGCAGTATATGGCATCATCCGCTCCCACGATGGATTTTATACCGATGACAATGCAGATGATGAGGCCTTCTGGTCGAAGAAGGGCATTGTAGGTTCGGACATGGAATCCGGCGTACTCATGGTGATAGGAAGGTTGAGGGGGATGGAAACCCTGTCCATTCTCAACAATGTAGTGCTGTACCAGGGGAATTTGAGCGAGGGGGTCAACAGCCTGGTCAGCGGGGAGGAGCTCGTGGCCAAGGGAGAAAAGGCCTCATTGCTGGCGGCATTGGATATTTTATCAGACAAGTCACTGGAGGCGGGAGCATGAGCGAGACTATACAGCATGGCTGGCTTTATAACCAGCTTTTTACCAACTGGAAAAGATTCGAGATTTCCTATGTGTCAGTGCTGCTTCTGCTGCAGCTGGTGGTCTATGCCATAGAGCCTGACAGTCCCATTGGCATGCTCTCCGGGGTAGCTGGGGTGCTGTGCCTGGTTTTTGGCATGAAGGGCAGGAAGATTTCTTTCGTATTTGGCACAGTGCAGTGCCTGGCCATGACATACATAGCCTGGATAAGCCACGCATATGGTTCCTTCGCCATGGATATCATCTACGTCATATCCCAGCCCATAGGCTGGTTCATGTGGGGCCGTGACCAAGCCACCCATTCCTTCCAGCAGAGCACCAGATACAAGATATTTGCCGGTGCCTTTGTGGCCTGGCTCGTAGGCTGGATGCTCCTTGCTCGCCTGGAGGGACAGCTGCCTTACTTCGATTCCATCAATTTCGTGGTGAGCCTCATAGCCCAGCTGCTGTACATACTGAAGTACAAGGAGAACTGGTCTCTCTGGATTGTGGTGAATATAGCCAATCTCACCTATTGGTCAATCCTGACAGTGCAGATGATGATGGGCCATAACGATATCGGTTCTCTGGGAGCCAACATGTCCCAGGTAGCTCTGCAGTTCGCCCTGCTGTTCAACTCCGTTTATGCCAATCGCGTGTGGGCAAGAGGAGAAGCAGACAACGAAGGCGGCGCAGGAACAAACGGCTGACTGCGTAGGAAAAAGCTATGCGGCATAGCCGTATACGCAGGCAGTCATGAACCCCGCGCCTGATAGTGGGGTACCTTGCTGCCAGAAAGAGAAAAGACTGCAACCGCAGACAGGACTGGCTTTTATTATTTTTGAAAAATAAGCGCGAAGCCTTGATACGTAAGGCTTTGCGCTGTTTTTGTGTGGCAAAGTCGGGGGGCACCCGGTGCGCTGCCTGAGAATATTTTGAGGAGCAAAGTTCTGTTTATGCTATACTTAATCTAGGGAAAAAGCATCAGCGGAGCATAAATGAGGAGGTGTCAGCAGTGCAGACAAGGGAGCGGTCTATGCCCGTGGGCATTGAGGATTTCAAGGATTTGGTGACGGGCGAATACTATTTCATAGGCAAGACCAGATTTATCAAGGAGCTTATCGATACAAAAATCTTATCACCCGCCCCTGGTGCTTCGGCAAGATGCCTATGGGGATAATGAAGGGCAATAACTTGCGTGAGGGACGAAGGAGGTAGTCATCGTGAAATTCAAAGGGAACGAACAAATAAAAAAAGGATAGGGAAAGAGGTATCGGAATCTGGCAGGACTTCTTTGTACCATGCTCCTATGCGCAGCCGCAGGGACGGCGGATGCCTGCACGGCAGCCTATGTGGGGAGGGAGGCAAGCAGCGATGGGGTTCCCGTCATTGCCCGCTGTGCCGATACCAATCCCCCAACCACATCGGTTTATCTCAGAATCACTCCCGAGGGCCACTCCCGCACGGTGACCGCCTATCTGTGCGAGGAGGCCTTGAAAGCCGATCCCTATGTGGCTGATGGCATTTCGGAGGATAACATTGCGGGCATTCTCGCCGCCAGCTGTCCCACAGCGCGGTCTGCTGCACTGTATCTGGCGCACATCATAGATGAGAAAGGCTCTGCGGAAAGCAATGTCGTCATGATGCTCGACCAGAAAGAGGCCTGGTACATGGAAATCTACGGCGGGCATCAGTATACGGCGGTGAAAATGCACGCAGA
>CAJOIN010000089.1:0-3063 GCA_905234515.1 uncultured Selenomonas sp. | reverse complement strand
CTTTCCGGCTGGCAGAGCAAGCGCAGCGCGTTCTCGAATCTGCGCACCTGGCGGGGTCACCAGCTTCTGTCTCCCGCCACAGCAGGGAAGTACGAGACACATAGGAAGTACCCCCTGTTTTTTCGCCCGGACAGCAAGGTGACAACCGATGAGCTGATGGCGCTTTTCCGGGATCGCATGGAAGGTGTTGTCAGCGATGAGGAACTGGCTCTGGGCAAGACACGCATTATCGGGACGGAAACAGCCTCCCAGGTTCATTTGCTGAGAGTACACCCGGAGCTGCCGTCCTTCATGGCGGTGGAGGAATGGCTTTGCTTCTCCAATGCGGCCGCAGGAAAGGTCTATATCCCCCTGGACGAGGCAGAAAGGGTCTTTCGTTGAACATTTGTTTGCCCAGTGCATAGGATAAGGAGAGGAAAACAAGGCTAAAAATCTTACGTTAGCGGAACTTGTGCAGATGGCCCGGCAAGATAAAGCTTTTGCAGCAAAGCCGGGGCAGGCAGTATGTGCCATATTATTTTTGTTCAAAGGTGAATCCTGCCCTATATGTGGCGGGAAGATTTAAGAGGGAACTGCTTGTATATGGAAAAAAGCAGGATTGAGCGCTACAGGCAGATTGATAAGGCTGGAACGTGGTTGGAGCGAGGGGAGGAGATTATGATAAATGAAACTACAGGTTATGTGATTTGCCGGACAGCGCGGAAGATTCATCAACATATGACAAACTCTTTGGCACAATTTGATATTACGCCGGAGCAGTGGGTGGTGTTGCAGATTGTGGCTGAAGAAGCAGACCTTTCACAGCAAAAATTAGCGGAACGGCTGGAAAAGGACAAGAACAGCACCAAGGCTCTTGTAGACAGGCTGATAAAGAAAGGATTGCTCAAACGGCAACGAAGTGCCGACGACAAACGACTGTATCAACTGAAGGCAACTGGCAGTGGCCTTGCCCTGGCAGAGAAAATAGCGCCCCTGGACAGTACATTCATGCAGGAAGTCGAAGGGAATGTAACTGGTGAGGAATTGTCCATGTTTATGCAGACTCTGAGAAAGCTGGAAAAAAATATCACGCAAAACATTACTGCTGCTACTTGACAATAGTATGTTGACGTACTAATATAAAAGTACGATAACATACTATTGTATTAGGAGTGAGATTTATGGCTCAGGATACTGTGGTTACAAGGAGACAATTCTTTAAAGGAGGACTGGCTTTAACTGCCGGTCTGTTGCTGGGCTTGCCAAAACTGTGTGCTGCTGATGGGGGCATGCCACGCTCTCCAGAGGAGGCCAAAGGAGAGACGGCTATGCATTACCTGTTTGACCGTACTCCTATTGAGCCGGTGCAGGTCTTTGACAATCTGTTTTACATAGGCTCTATTTCAGTGGCCCAGTTTGTGGTTCGCACCAGCGAGGGATTGATAATGATTGACTCCGGGTGGGATGAGAAGGATGCAGATTACGCAGCTGAAAGCATGAAGAAACTGGGTTTGAATCCTGCCGATACCCGCTATATTCTCATCACCCATGGTCATAGCGACCATTACGGCGGTGCGCAGTTCTTTAAGGAGAAGCATGCTCCTGCTGCCAGGATTGGTATGAACATAGTAGATAGCAATTGGTGTTCGGTCATACCGCCTGAGGGAGCTTTCAGCGGTGTGCGTCCTGAGATAGATTTGGAGCTGAATGACAGGCAGACTGTCACACTGGGGGATACTGGCATCTTTCTGGTGTTGACTCCCGGTCATACGCCTGGCTGCCTTTCCATGATTGTGCCGGTCACGGATCATGGGCAGAAGCATAGTGCAGCTATCTGGGGAGGCACAGGTACTCCGGCCAATCTGGAGATGAATTATCTCTATCTGAGTGCTGTGGATTATTTTGCCCGTTATACGGCTCAATATAAGGTTGATGTAGAAATGAGTGCCCATGGCTGGGTAGATGGCACATTTGCCCGGTTAGAGGAATTGAAGCACCGCCGCCAGGGAGAAGCCCATCCTTTTGTTATCGGGGAAGAAAAATACCGCCAGTATGAGGATGTATTCAGAGGGATGGCTAAAGAAGCAATAGATAAGTACAAAAAGCGTTGAAGAATTGGCTCAGACTTCTGGTTTTGCATTGGAAAGTGGTTTGTGGTAGATTACTGCTGCTGGCAGGAAGGCTCTGCTGAAGAAGGTGGAGGAAGAATTACAGGAGAGCTTTAGATAGGTTCAAGAGCCCCTGGGGTAGGTGTATTGGTCTCGGGGGTTTTAGGCGTGTTGAAAATATTTTTTAATCAGGCATTGAAAACGATTATCATTTATGTTATATTATCTACAGGCTTTCGTTAAGCTCTCCTAAATACAATACACAGCCAAAAGCGGCCGCTCTGCTCATGCGGCCGCTTTTGGTGTTTCTGGCCGTAGGCTGAAGGGGGCTTTTCGGGGGGAGTAAGTCACAAAGTAAGTCACAAAGTAAGTCACAGGACGGGGGTGGTTTGAGAAGTTATTTCTGTTTTGGGGCCAGGAGTTTTTCCATGTCGTCCTGGAGCCAGTCTTTGACGTTTTCTTTTTGGGCATCGTCGATGTGGGTGTAGATGTCCATTGTGATCTGGATGGTGCTGTGGCCCAGCTGGGCCTGCACGTCTTTGAGGTCGAAGCGGCGGCTTCCTTTCATGCGGCTGGCCATGTCGTGGCGGAGCATGTGGAATGTGGAGCCTACGCCGAGCTTTCTCCGCAGTGTGCTGAAGTAGGAGCTGAAGTTGTAGGGGGGAAGAGGGCTGCCGTCCCATTTTGTGAAGATATAGCCTTCGTCATGCCAGGTATCGCCGAACATGAGGCGGGTTTCGATTTCTTTGTGGCGGTAGACGAGGAGTTCTTTGCAATAGTCAGCGGGCAGGGGCAGGTGGCGGTCGCTGTTCCGGGTTTTGGTGGCGGTGCGGTAGAGGGGGACGGGGCCGCCTTTTTTGCTGTTTTTGCCTGCGATGAGGGCGTGGCCGATGTGGAGGCGTCCTTTGATGATGGTGCCGGTGATGGCCCCTTCGTCCAGGCGCTGCCATTTTTCGGTGCTGCCTGTGCTTACGAG
>CAJOIN010000088.1 GCA_905234515.1 uncultured Selenomonas sp. | reverse complement strand
AGGCAAACGAGGATATGCTGAAGATGGCCGGGGACTTTGACGGTGCTGAGCTTGCCAAGGAGTATTTCACTGGATTTGGACTGACTCCCGACCCAGATGATCTGGTAGACGTGGCAAATTTCGTCAGTGACATGGGAAAATTCCCTGAACTTCAGACATTTGCTCAGCGTGACGAGATTGATCCTGGAATATTGGCGGCAAAGTTCAACGGAGAACTTCTCCCCATGGTCACCACCAAGGAACGCATTAGTGAGATTTATCGTGAGCATCGCAATCTTATTGACAGCCTCTATGGGAATCGTGACTATTATGAACGCCGCATCGTGGATTTTATGATGTACCCCAAAGGCGTTGTCCCCCTTGGAACCCGTGTGGAGGAAGTGGAGCGGGAATTTTATAAACTTGACAATGAACCATTTGGAGAGTCACTTGAGGAAATTCTGACAGAGGTTATCACTGAGCAGGCATCTGTACTAGGGGAAAACTACCGTCGCCCTACCATTGCTTGGACGGACAAGCCATATAAGAGCTATTTCGCACAATATGACTGGTCAATCGACCATATCAAGGTCAATGAGGTACTGAACTCTCGCAGCGTTCCCAAGGACGTCATGAAGTTTCTCGTTTATCATGAATGTCTGCACCAGCTGTATCATAATCATGGAAAAGAATTCCGCAAAGCAGAGCGGCTTTACCCGGACTTTACGGAATATGAGCATTTCCTGGATTATAAGTTCCCCGATTTCTATCGGGAAAAGGCTATGTAGGAGGAGAGAAGAATGGGAGCAGTTGTATTTTGCAATATTGCCTGGATGAAGGACTACCGCGGGATTACCGATGCTGACCAGCCTGCCAAGGGTGGCTCTTGGGTGAAGGAAAACAACGATGCGATGGAGAAAAACAATTTCCTGCCCATCAACGGTAATTGCTATGGTTTCGTCATGCACAGAGGGCAGCACCGCCTTGAATGCTTGGATAGAACGGCAGCTAAGGCCGAGGTGATGGACGACGTGACTGTTATTTGGGTGGCAACGAGCGAGAGCGGCAGAAAAATCGTTGGCTGGTATGAAAATGCCGAAATGTATCGTGATTGGCAGACCTATGATCAGGATGGCTGCTATATCGAATACACTTTTTGCACTGAGGCCAGGAATGCTTACCTTATCCCCATTGGCTTGCGTGAATTTGCCATCGAAACCGCTCACCAAGCGGGAAAAGGTCGCGGTATGGGGCAGTCCAATGTCTGGTATGCTAATTCCGAATTCGGGCAGCGGCTTATTCCTAAGGTACTGAAGTATTTGGAGGAAATGAAGCCAAAGTGCCGCATAATAGGCTTTACGCAGGAGGAAATCAATAAGCAGACCAACATTCACGAAAAGACCAGTATGGAACTCTGGGATTTAGCATGCAAGGCGTTTGATGAAGGTGAATACCTAAAATCCCTGCAAATATACAACCAGGCTCAATCCATTGAAGAAACTCCGTGTGGAAAACTCAGATTTGACCGCGCTTTTAACCTTGAAATGTTGTTCTGCTACGATGAAGCAATCGATGTATATACGGAAGCTTTGAAAAATGTCACGGAAGAAGAATACGATGTATGGCTTGATGTGAATATTAAGGAACGCCTTTCTTGGCTTTATCGTAAAACAGGGAAGAATTTCCTCGCATGGCACATGGAGGAAGAAATTTTCTCGGCGTACAAGGGAGGCAAAAATAACGCAGGGATGGTTGACTCGCTTCTCGAAATGATGTCCATCGCTTATGAGGAGAAAGATTTTGAGCGTATGAAGAAGCTCATTGATGCCTTCGATGACATTGGCACTAAGTATTGCGCTGATGCGGTGGACTATTATAAAAGAATTTTAAGTATTGAGAAGTGATTTTGGTGGAGGTATATGTTGCAAGGTGCTGGGGAAATTGTGATATTGTGATATAATGATTGTGTAAATATACACTGATAGATGCATGATTACAAGAGCAGGCTTTTGAAGCCTTTATTTGAGAGGTAAATGAGTATGGCAAAGATAACCGTCGTGGGCCTGGGACCGGGCCGGGCAGGACTCATAACCAGGGAAAGCTGGCAGCTTTTGAATTCTAAGGAAAGGCCTGTGGTGCTGCGCACCCGCATACATCCCACGGTGGAAGCCCTGGAAGAGGCCGGTGTGGAGTTCACCACTTACGATGGCTTTTATGAGCAGGCAGGGAGCTTTGAGGAGCTTTACCTGGCCATTGCCAAGGACCTGCTGAAGCGGGCTGAGGCTGAGGGGGACCTGGTTTATGCTGTGCCGGGCAGCCCCCTGGTGGCAGAGCGCACTGTGGTGCTTTTGCGGGATTTGGCCAAGGAAAGCACGGTGGAGGTGGAAATCCTTCCGGGTATGAGCTTTGTGGAAGTTATGTACACTACCCTGGGCATTGACCCCATTGAGGGCCTCATCATCATCGATGCAGAGGATGTGGCCAAGCTTACTGAGCGCCCCCAGCAGTCCCTGGTGGTGAGCCAGGTCTACCATCAGCAGATAGCTTCTGATACGAAGCTGGCCCTGATGGAACTTTACGGGGATGAATATCAGGGTCTTTATATACACAATTTGGCTTTGCCTGATGAATCTTTGCGCTGGATTCCTCTTTATGAGCTGGACAGACAGCCGGATATTGACCATTTAACCACATTTTATGTGCCTTCGAAGCCTTTTGCCGGGAAATCTTAATGAATTAAGCTCCCAAAGGGGCGAAAATGAGCTTAGATTTCATGCAAGTACGAAGTTTTTTGCCGAAAAGCCTTGATTTTTCTAGGTTTTTTTGGTACATTCATCTAAGCGGGGAGAAAGTTCGTATTTGATAGCGAATTTATCCTACTGTGGAGGAATTGGCGGGCATTTCCGCTTTTTCTGAAAAAACTCTTTAAGGAGGCTACGCTTGTGAACAAAACTGAATTGGTAGCTAATGTTGCTGAGAACGCAGGTCTGACTAAGAAAGATGCTGAGAAGGCAGTAAACGCTCTGTTTGCTTCCGTGCAGCAGGCTCTTGTTGAAGGTGACAAGATCCAGATTATCGGCTTCGGTACCTTCGAGGTTAAGGAGCGCGCTGCTCGTACGGGCCGCAACCCGCGTACCGGCGAGGACATCAAGATCCCCGCTTCCAAGAACCCTGTGTTCAAGGCGGGCAAGGCTCTGAAGGACGCTGTGAACTAATCATTCAGTGCATTGATACGTTAGAAAGGCCGGGCTCCTTTGGGAGTCCGGTTTTTCGTGTATATGGGGGAAGATATGAACCTGATGGATATGTCGGGCAAGGTGGCGTTGATTTCCGGCGGCACATCCGGGATTGGTCTGGAGACAGCCAGACTGATGCTTGAGGCTGGCGCCAGGGTGGCTCTTTTGGGCCGCTCCCAGGAGCGGGGGAAGGCTGCTGCCAAGTTTCTTTCTGCAAAGGGCAGGCAGGAAGATATACTATATGTGCAGGGGGATGTCTGCCTGTCAGATGATTGCCGGAGGGCCGTGGCTGCTGTCATAGAAAGATTCGGCCAGCTGGATGTGCTGGTAAACTCTGCGGGCATCTATCGCGAAGGCGCTTTGGAAAGTCTTAGCGAGGTGGAACTTGACGAGATTTTCGGCATCAATGTGAAGGGCACCTTCCTGCTCACCCAGGCTGCCCTGCCTGAACTGAAGAAGCGCAAGGGCAATGTGGTGAATGTGGCCTCCGATGCGGGGGTGCACGGCAATTATTTCTGCAGCGCTTACTGTGCCAGCAAGGGGGCGGTGGTGCTCTTTACGAAAGCGCTGGCGCTGGAAACGGCCCATGCAGGTGTCAGGGTCAATGCCATAGCTCCTGGGGATATCATGACCCCGCTGACAGAAAATCAGCTGGCAGAAACTCAAGAAAGAGAAGCTGCCCTCAGGGAAATGGCTTCTGTTTATCCCCTGGGCCGTATCGGCACTCCCGAGGAAGCGGCTTCAGTGATACTCTTTTTGGCTTCCCCGGCGGCTTCCTTCGTGACAGGGGCTGTTTGGGGCGTGGACGGAGGCCTTACCGCATGAAGAAACGCATCCTTATTCTCACTGCTTCCATAGGCTCAGGCCACATCAAGGCTGCAGAGGCAGTGGCAGGGGAAATCCGGCGGCAGGCTCCTGAGGTGGAACTTATCACCGTGGACTTTATGTCCAGGGAAACATCCTTTCTGCACTGGCTGATGAAAAAGGCATATCTGATGATGCTGGCTTTGGTGCCGAACCTTTATGACCTTTGCTATAAATTCTCTGGCGGGGAGTCAGGTGGCAATGTGGCACAGGGGGCCTTTGCCCATGTGATGCTGCCGGTACTGAGGCGTTTGCTGGAACGCTATCAGCCGGATTTGGCGCTTTGCACGCATCCCTTTCCTGAGGGATGCTGTTCCATCTTGAAGAAGGAAATGGCCAAGCGGGGAGAAAAGCTGCCTCTGGCGGTGGTGATGACGGACTATTCCCTGCATCAAATCTGGCTTTGTCCTGAAGTAGATGCCTATTTTATGGCTACGGAGGCCATGAAGCAGGAGCTGGGCAGGCGGGGGATTTCCGCGCCGGTCATGGAGGCTGTGGGCATCCCTGTGGACACGGGCTTGGACAGCCTGCCTGACAGAAAGACCCTTAGGGAGAAGCTGGGGCTGCTGGAGCTACCCACCGTGCTCCTTATGGGGGGCGGGCTTGGCCTGGGGGGGATGGACGACACCCTTGAGGAACTGGAATCCCTGCCTGACAGGCTGCAGCTGCTGGTTATAGCAGGCCGCAATGACAAGCTGAAGGCAAGGATACAGGACAGGGCAGCTGACTCCCACCATGTCATCAAGGTTTGGGGCTATACAGACGAGGCTCACCTTTTGATGAAGGCTTCAGACCTGCTTATAACCAAGCCGGGTGCCCTGACCATCAGCGAGGCCTTTGTGCTGGGCCTGCCCATGCTGCTCCATGACCCTATCCCAGGGCCTGAGACGGAAAATGCTGTCTATGCCACCCGCCATGGGGCGGCTGTCTGGCTCCATCCTGGGGAGCATCTGGCACCGGCTGTGGCTGAGCTGCTGTCGGGTGACTTGAAAGCCATGGGGGAAAGGGGCAGAGCTTGTGCCCATCCCGGGGCAGCAGCGGAAATCGCTGCCAGGGTGCTGAAGCTTTTGTCCGAGGCCAGGTAAAATTTTCTGTGGCAGCAGGTTTTTAGAATTTGGTGGGGAATTAATAAAACAAGTGAAGGCGCGAGTTTATGGACTGCTTTGGCCTGCAGTCGGAAAGTGCGGTGACCCTGATGTCAGTAACAAAGCTGGAGCGTAATGCGCAGCACAACTTTGTCTGCCCCACCTGTGGACAGGAATTGAAATATGTGGAAGGGCAAGCGGTGCAGCTGGTGGGGGGCAAGGCAGACATGGATTCTATCCTGCCCAAGTATGAATGCCATCACTGTGGTGTCTTTTACCGTGAGCTCCTTGGATCTGGCTTTTATGATGTTTTCCCTTTGGAGAAAAAGCGCAAGATATTGAATACAGGGGATATTCCTCCCACCCAGCTTAAACGGGAGGCTGATGGCAAGTGTGAGTGCCCTCGCTGCGGGGAACGCATGGATTATATTGAGGGACGGCCTGTGCAGCTGGTGGATGGCAAGCCGGATATGGAAAATGTCCATGAGCATTTTTCCTGTCCTTATTGCAAATCTGTGTATCGCCGCATTGCCAGTACGGACTATTTTCAGTGGTCTGACCATTGATTTTCTTTCCTTAATGCTTGCAACGGAGCGGATTTGCGGGTATTATAAAAAGGTATCCAAAGCGAAAGGTAAGGAGGGATGGATATGAGACCGGCCAGGCAAGGCAGGAAAAGGAGCATAAACTGGTTTTTTCTCGTGCTTATTGCGGTCATAGCCTATTTCTCTTCTATCATGATTTCGCAGCAGATGTACCTTAGCCAGGTCAGTGAAGACCAGGCGGCGGCAGAACAGCGTCTGGCTGCAGCCCGCAAGGAAAATGAGGAGCTCCGTCAGGAGCGTGAGAATCTGAACCGCATGGATTATATAGAGAAGCTGGCCCGGGAAGAACTGGGAATGACCAGACAGGGAGAAATCCCTTACAGTTCGGGTGGTTCGGGACGCAAGCAGTGATTGGCAGCCTTGACACTATCAATTTGTCAAGGGTATAATGTTATCTGTGTATCCAGATATCTAAGGAGGAAGAATTTAATTGTCCATTGAAGTTGGAAGCGTGGTTGAGGGCGTTGTTACTGGCATCAGCAATTTTGGTGCTTTTGTAGAGCTTCCGGAGGGAAAGACCGGACTCATCCATATCTCAGAAGTGGCCGATGTCTACGTCAAGGATGTTCATGACTTCCTGAGTGAGAAGGATAAGGTCAAGGTTAAAGTGGTCAGCATCGATGACCGTGGCAAGATTGGTCTTTCCATTAAGCAGGTTCAGGAGAAGAAGCCTGAGGAAGCTGCACGTCCGGCTGCAGGTGGTTCTTCCTTCCGTGCTCAGGGCGGTCCGCCCCGCAGCCCCCAGGGATTCCACAGACAGGGGGGCCGTTTCGGCGGTGGTGCCCGTACTTCGGCATCTTTTGAGGACAAGCTCTCCAAGTTCCTGAAGGACAGTGACGAGCGTCTGACGGATTTGCGCCGCAAGACCGACTCCAAGCGTGGCGGACGCGGTTCCCGCCGTTCAGACTGATTTCTTTAGGGGTCTACAAGCACTCTGTTTCAGGGTGCTTTTTCTGCTTAATCAAGGAGGAATAGGGCATGCTGGAGGCGCTCCTGAAAGATACGGCGCGTTTTTGTGCCAGGGAGCAGCTGATTTTTCCAGGTGCAAAGGTGCTGGTAGCCTGTTCAGGCGGCCCGGATTCCCTGGCTATGCTGGATATTCTGGTACGCCTTTCCAGATTGGCTAAATACGACTTTACAGTAGAAGCGGCACATTTTGAGCATGGCATAAGGGTGGAGGAGTGGAGGATGGTTCCTCCCATGAGGATGCCAGATTTGTTGAAGCCTTTTGCCAGGAAAGAAGCATTCCCTGCACCATCGGTCATGGGGATGTGCCGGCCTTTGCCAGGGAGCAGCAGCTTTCCCTGGAGACGGCGGCCCGCCAGTGCCGCTACGCTTTTTTGGAGGAGACCCGGAGGCAGCGGGGGCTTGACCTCATCGCCACTGCCCATCAGGCAGATGACCAGGCGGAGACGGTACTCATGCGGCTTCTGCGCGGCACCGGTACAGCAGGGCTGGCCGCCATGCGGCCTAAGGCCCAGGGGGAGCTTCCCCTTATCCGGCCCTTGCTGTTTGCCCCGAGAAGTGCCATTGAGGCATACTGTGAGACCAGGAACCTTCAGCCCAGGCAGGATGCCACCAATGAACTTTTGGACTGTACCCGCAACAAGCTGAGGCTGAAAACCCTGCCCCAGCTACGGGAAGAATATAATCCCCGACTTTTTCAGGCCCTATGCCAGCTGGCAGACATCTGCGCTGTGGAGGCTGACTACATAGGGGAACAGGCCAAGGCGGCTTTTGACAGGCTTTGCAGTGAAAATGGCCTTGAGGCCCAGGGCTTCAGAAAACTGCATCAGGCACTGCAGGGGGCGGTGTTGCGGCTATTCTGGCAGCGGGAGACAGGCTCCCATAAGGACCTGCCCTATGCTCATGTGCAGAGACTTTGTGAGGTGCTTAATACCGGCCATGCCGGCAGCCAGCAGCAGCTTCCTCATGGACGCTGCCTGCGGCTTTATAGAGAAAACAAGAAACTTTATGCAAGATTTATTTAGAGGAGAGGTAAATCCATCATGATGAGAGACGATATCGAAAAGGTAGTATTCAGCGAAGAGCAGCTTCGGGCGAAGGTTGCTGAGCTGGGCCGCCGCATCACCGAGGATTACAAAGATGTGAAGGAAGAAATCTACTGTGTTGGTATCCTTAAGGGTGCTGTTAATTTCTACACCGATTTGGTGCAGAAGATTGACCTGCCCGTGCGTTTTGACTTCATGATTGCTTCCAGCTACGGCAATGGTACCTCCACCACTGGTTCTGTGAAGATTTTGAAGGATTTGGACTATGATATTGAGGGCAAGCACCTGATTGTCATTGAGGATATCATTGACTCCGGTACTACCATGAATTACCTGATGAAGTATTTCAGGGAGAGAAAGCCTGCCAGCGTGAAGCTTTGCTCTCTCCTTTCCAAGCCTTCCCGCCGTACGGTAGATGTGAATATTGACTACTGCGGCTTTGAAGTGCCTGACGAGTTCCTGGTGGGCTATGGCCTTGACTATGCAGAGGCTTACCGCAATCTTCCGTTCATCGGCGTCTTGAAGCCGGAAATCTACGCTTAATTACAGCATGAAATATTGATTAAATTTGCAGGGCAAGGATTCAAGCCCTGACAGAAGGAGGGGCAACGGATTGAACAAATTTCTACGCAATGTGGGTTTTTACCTGCTGATTATCCTGATAGCTATTTCTATCATCGACTATTTCTCTACCAAGCAGTCCTCCAGCAAGACCATGGAGTATTCACAGTTCCTGCAGCAGGTGGATGCAGGTGAGGTGCAGAAGGTAACCCTCATCAAGAACACTGTTCACGGTGTTTTGTCAGATGGGACGGAGTTCACCACCATTACACCGGACAGGCCATATAGCGACCCCCATCTTTACGAGAAGCTGACCACCAAAGGGGTAGACATTGCGGCGGACAACCCGCCTGAGCCGCCTTGGTGGTCCACCATGTTCTCCTCTATCCTGCCCATTCTGCTCCTGATTGGTGTCTGGTTCTTCATCATGCAGCAGACCCAGGGGGGCGGTGGACGTGTCATGTCCTTCGGCAAGAGCCGGGCCCGTATGAGCGGGGCTGACAAAATCAAAGTCACCTTTGATGATGTGGCCGGCGCCGACGAGGCCAAGCAGGAGTTGGAGGAAGTGGTGGAATTCCTCAAGGACAAGCAGAAGTTTTCTGACCTGGGAGCAAGGATTCCCAAGGGCGTGCTGCTCTTTGGCCCTCCGGGTACTGGTAAGACCCTGCTGGCCCGTGCGGTGGCAGGGGAGGCAGGAGTGCCTTTCTTCTCCATCAGCGGTTCTGACTTCGTGGAGATGTTCGTGGGCGTGGGCGCTTCCCGCGTGCGCGACCTCTTCGAGCAGGCCAAGAAGAATGCACCCTGTATCGTCTTCATCGACGAGATTGACGCCGTGGGCCGCCAGCGCGGCGCAGGCGTCGGGGGCGGCCACGACGAGCGTGAGCAGACCCTGAACCAGCTTTTGGTAGAAATGGATGGTTTTGCTGCCAACGAGGGTATCATCATCGTGGCAGCCACCAACCGCCCGGATATCCTGGACCCGGCTCTCCTGCGCCCCGGCCGTTTTGACCGTCAGATTGTGGTGGACAAGCCCGATGTGCGCGGCCGCCTGGCTATCCTGAAGGTTCACACCAAGGGCAAGCCCGTGGCAGAGGATGCGGACCTGGATGTGCTGGCCCGCCGTACCCCCGGCTTCACCGGTGCTGACCTCAGCAACCTGGTGAACGAGGCAGCTCTGCTGGCTGCCCGCCGGGACAAGAAGAAGATTTTCATGGCGGAGCTGGAAGAGGCCATTGAGCGCGTTATGGCCGGCCCGGAGCGCCGTTCCCACGTCATGAGCGAGGAGGAGAAGCGCCTCACCGCTTACCACGAGGGCGGCCATACCCTGGTGGGTATGATGCTCAAGCATGCCGACCCGGTGCACAAGGTCACCATCATTCCCCGTGGCCGGGCTGGCGGCTACACCCTGATGCTGCCCAAGGAAGACCGTTCCTACGCCACCCGCAGCGAGCTGATGGACCGCCTGAAGGTGGCCATGGGCGGCCGTGTGGCAGAGGAGATTGTGCTGCAGGAAATCAGCACCGGCGCTTCCCAGGATATCCAGCAGGCTTCTCGCATTGTCCGCAGCATGATTATGCAGTACGGCATGAGCGAGCAGCTGGGACCCATCGCCTACGGCGAGAGCCAGAACCATCAGGTATTCCTGGGCCGCGATTTCAACCATCAGCGGAACTATTCTGAGGAAGTGGCCAGCGAAATCGATAAGGAAGTGCGCCGCTATATGGAGGAGGCCTATGAGGCCTGCCGCCAGATTCTCACGGAGAACCTGGACAAGCTGGAGCTTATCGCCCAGGCTCTTATCGAGCGGGAGACCCTCAGCGCCAAGCAGCTTGAGGAACTTCTGGAAAAAGGCTGCCTGTCTGATGATGACGACAAGAAGCCTGGTACCGGCGAGAAACCTCCTGCCCAGGGCCATAAGGAAGGCGATCCTGCCTATATTCCTCCTGCTAAAACCCTGCCTGTAGAGGCCCCTGTGCCTGTGGCAGAGGAGAAGGAAAAGGAAGAAGAGACCGCCACCGTAAAGTCTACGGAACCAAAATTCAACGTCACTCATTATGATGACTAAATAGCAGAAAGCGCTGTCCTATGATACGGGCAGCGCTTTTTTATAGCCCTCCACAAATGATAATGACTTGCAATATCATTTGTGGAGGGCTATAATAATATCAGATATAAAAAGGGAGGTACAAAGAATGAAAGACTATTTACAGATCATGCAGGTTATTGGACGGGAAATCATTGACTCCAGAGGCAATCCCACTGTGGAAGCTGAGGTACTGCTTGCTGACGGCTCTGTAGGCCGGGCAGCGGCTCCCAGTGGCGCTTCTACCGGCGAGTTTGAGGCGTTGGAGCTGCGGGACGGGGATAAGAGCAAGTATGGCGGCAAGGGTGTTTCCAAGGCCGTAGAGAATATCAACGAGAAAATTGCCCCAGCCGTGGCAGGCCTTGATGCTTCGGACATCTATGCCGTGGACGCTGCCATGCTGGCTTTGGATGGCACAGAGGATAAATCCAATTTGGGAGCCAATGCTATTTTGGCGGTGTCTTTGGCAGCAGCCAAGGCAGCTGCTGCGGCCCAGGACATTCCCTTGTACCGTTTCTTAGGGGGACTGGCTGGCAATCATCTGCCTGTGCCCATGATGAACATCCTGAACGGCGGTGCCCATGCCACTAATTCCGTGGATACCCAGGAGTTCATGATCATGCCTGCCGGTGCTCCCACCTTCCGTGAAGGCCTGCGCTGGTCCACAGAGGTTTTCCATGCACTGCAGGCGCTGCTGAAAAAGGAGGGCAAAGCTACCTCTGTAGGTGATGAAGGCGGCTTTGCCCCGGACCTGGCCTCTGATGAAGACACCATCGAGCACATCCTCCAGGCTATCCGCAATGCTGGCTATGAGCCGGGCAAGGATTTTGTCCTGGCCATGGATGCCGCCAGCTCCGAGTGGAAGAGCGAAAAGGGCAAAGGGCACTACAAGCAGCCTAAGTCTGGCAGGGAGTTCACCTCTGCAGAGCTCATTGCTCACTGGAAGTCCTTGGTGGAGAAATATCCCATCTATTCCATCGAGGATGGCCTGGATGAGGAGGACTGGGAAGGCTGGCAGCAGATGACCAAGGAGCTGGGGGATAAAGTACAGCTGGTGGGGGATGACCTCTTTGTTACCAACACCAAACGCCTGGCTAAGGGCATTGCAGAGGGCAGCGGCAATTCCATTCTCATCAA
>CAJOIN010000087.1 GCA_905234515.1 uncultured Selenomonas sp. | reverse complement strand
CGCAGACGATTTGACTGACCCGGCGCCGGCCGGCACCTTCACCCACTTGGATGCCACCACGGTGCTGTCCCGCCAGATTGCCGAGCTGGGCATCTATCCGGCCGTGGACCCCCTGGATTCCACTTCCCGTATCCTTGACCCCCATGTCATCGGCGAGGAGCATTACGAAGTGGCCCGCGGCGTGCAGGCGGTGCTGCAGAAGTACAAGGACCTGCAGGATATCATCGCCATCCTGGGTATGGAAGAGCTTTCCGACGACGATAAGCTCACGGTTTCCCGCGCCCGCAAGATTCAGCGTTTCCTCTCCCAGCCCTTCGCTGTGGCAGAGGTCTTCACCGGCACTCCGGGCAAGTACGTGCCTCTGAAGGAAACCATCCGCGGTTTCAAGGAAATCCTTGAAGGCAAGCACGACGACCTGCCCGAGGCTGCTTTCTACATGGTAGGCGGTATCGATGAGGTCATTGAGAAGGCCAAGAAGCTGAAAGCGGAGGAGGCCTGATTTAGATGGCGTTAGCTACAACCAGGCTGGAGATAGTATCCCCTGACAAGGTGGTCTATTCAGAAGACGTCCGCATGGTCATTGTTCGTTCCACCGGCGGCGAGCTGGGGATTCTCCCCAAGCACGCCCCCCTGGTCACCGGCCTTGAGCCACATGCCCTGAGGGTGAAGTTCGAGGACGGCAGGGACGAGCAGCTCATCGCCTGCGCCGGCGGCTTCATGGAGGTAACTCCTGAGAAAGTCACGGTGCTGGCAACGGCAGCCGAGGCCCCTGTGGACATCGACGTGAACCGCGCCCAAAGAGCTTTTGACCGCGCCAAGGAGCGTCTTGAGAAATTCAAGGCTGGCCCCCAGGAAGTGCGTCAGAGCATCGACGAAAAGCGGGCAGAGCTGGCTCTTATGAGAGCTATGGCAAGACTTACCGCTAGCGGAACTGAATATACCCTGTAAGAAATTCAAGAGGCCCTGCCAAAGCAGGGCCTCTATTTTTTAGGGTAAAATCACAAATATTAGCTTACCAGCCACCCGAAGCGCCGCCTCCGCCGGAACTGCCGCCTCCGTAGCCTCCTGAGCTGCCTCCTCCGGAACTTCCCCCGGAACCGCCGCTCCACCAGCTGCCGCCACCCTTATCATCACCTGAAACATCCGACCATTTCAGGCTGCCCCAGCGTCCCAGGGTAATGATATAGAGCAGCACACTTAGTATGTAGATAAAGATGCTGATGGCAAAGAGGACAATGACGCTGATCAGCGGTCCCAGAACACCGTAGAAAAGGAAGGCTACCACTAGGACCAGAATGAGGAAGATGCCGCAGTAGAGGATATCCTCCCACCAGGTGGTTTCTTCTTCGTCCTCTTCATCTTCTGCGTCAAGCTGGGCTGGGGGAGGAGCAGGGCGCACGCTCTGGGGTGGCTCTGCCCCGTAGTTTTCGTAGATTTTAGCAGCCAGCTTCTGATAGGCTTCAAGGGTGCCGAGGGAATACTTGTCGTCACGGAACTTTGCTTTCATGCCGTCCAGGACTTCTCCGGCATAGCCGTCTGTAATGGCTCCCTCCAGCCCGTAGCCTACCTCTATGCGGAACTTGCGGTCTTCCTTGGCAATGAGCAGCAGCACGCCGTTGTTTTTCTCAGCATTGCCGATGCCCCAGTCGCGGAACAGACGGTTGGCATAGTCTTCGATAGATTCGTCTTCCAGGGAGGTATCCAGTGTCACTACCACCAGCTGCGCCCCAAAACGGTCATCAAGATCCTGGCCTATGGAGAGCATTTTCTCGCGCTCATTGGCGCCTATCATGCTGGCGAAGTCCGCTACATAGATATCCTGGTCAGGGGCATCAGGAAGATCGTGGTGATATTCTCCATAGCTTATATAGGCGACAATAGCTATCAGCACAGCGAAGAATATCGATCCTGCCCACTTCAAAATGCCACCTGGGGCACACTATGTGCCGCCTCATCAGCTGCAAAGGGAGCAAGGGGGCCGTAGCCCATCATGCCAGCCACTATATTGCCGGGGAAGGTGCCCACGGTGACATTGTACTCGCGGATGGCATTGTTGTAGTCACGCCGGGCCACGGCAATGCGGTTTTCCGAGCCCGCAATCTCCCGCATAAGCTCGGTGAAATGGGCATCTGACTTCAGGGTAGGATAATTTTCTGCTACAGCCAGAAGCCTGCCCAGGGCTCCTGTAAGCTCCTGGTCCGCCGCTGCCATTTCCTCCGGCGAGGCGGCGCCTGCGACCTTGGCCCGGGCTGCCGTTACTTCAGTTAGGACCTTTTCTTCATACTGCATATAGCCTTTGACGGTATTCACCAAATTAGGGATCAGATCCGCCCGACGCTGGATTTGGTTTTCTACCTGTCCGTATTGGGCTTCCACCTCGATTTTGGCGCTTTTCACGGAATTGTACAGGCCAATGCCGCAGATGGCCGCTATGACCAGCAGGGCCAGCAGGATACTGGAGAATTTGTTCATAATCAGTTGCCGCCTCCTTGAAAGCTAAGTTTACAATTGCACTAGAAAGTAATATTCTCTGTTTGGCAATATGATTCCTCCCGGGGCTTAATCCACTGTGGCCAGTAAGGACCTGAGCCTGTCCTGCTGCTGGCGGTTCAGGGTGATTTTGCCGTGGAGGAGGGAGAGGTCACCGTCATCACGCATCTTGGTGACGCAGCGGTTTACGGTCTTGACGCTGGTGCCGATATCGTCGGCGATTTGCTGGCGGCTGGTGTGGAGGATGAACAGGTCAGTCTCGATGTCTCCCAGACGTTTGGCCAGGTATTCCTCGAAGCGCTCCTGGCTGGGCTGGAATTTCACCCTGCCTGCCTCATTGGAGGTGGGGTACATCTTGGCAGCCAGCAGTCTGGCCACAGCCACGGCGAAATCGTTATCCGTCCTCATCCAGTGCAGGAAGGTTTCGGCGGTCATGGACAGCACCTGGCATTCGGTGACCGCTTCGTTGGTGGCGGCAAAGCATTCCTGTCCTGCCAGCACCTCCAGATCCCCAATGATGTCAGGCACGGCCAGGGAAGCAAAGGTATAGCGCTGCCCGCTTTCAAACTCATTGCTGACCCGCAGCCTCCCGGCGGTGATGAGGTAGATATGATCAGCCCGCTCACCTTTCCGCACCACGGTTTCCCCAGGTTGGAAGGTCCGCTTGGTGGCATGCTGGCGGATTTCTTCTGGCATGTGCTCAAGCATATAATCAAGTTTCATGTATATAGCCCTTTCCGTTGAAACAGTAAAAATAGTTGTTTAGGAAATTATACCATAAGGGATTCCTCTTGGATAGAATACATGTCAGAATATTTGTTTTTGAAAGTAATTAGGACATTTATGGACTGGTGTCCTTTTTTTATGTCCAGGGACAGGATAAAATGTACAGGCAATATGGATAAATCTGCCAGAACAATTCTGGCAAAGTTTACAGGTCCTGATTTCCAGGGACAGGGAGGCATAAATATGGATAAGCTCTTTGGTGGAGCATTGAAGGATAAGAAAATAATGCAAAGGGAAATATTGGCGGGGGTGACGGCCTTCTTTGCCATATCCTATATCATCATAGTCAATCCCCTGATTCTTGCTGATGCGGGGATTCCCGTGGGGATGAGTGTCTTTGCTACTATCTTTTCCTCGGTGCTGGGGTGCCTGATTATGGCTTTTGTGGCCGATGCCCCCATTATCCTTACACCGGGCATGGGCATCAATGCCTTCTTTACCTATACGGTCTGCACCAACATGGGGCTCAGCTGGCAGGAGGCCATTGCCATTTCCTTGGTGTCCGGCCTGATTTTTGCCTATGTGGCCTGCACCCGTTGGGCTGGAAGGCTGTCGGCGGCGGTGTCTCCTTCTCTTAAATGTGCCATTACTGCCGGCATAGGCCTTTTCCTGGTGGAAATCGGTCTTGAAAAGGCGGAGCTTATCCGCCGGGGCAGCAATTCCATCATCGAGCTGGGGAGCCTTACAAATCCCGTGGCCCTGCTGGCCATCTTCGGCCTGGTGCTTAGTCTGGCTCTGCACCTTAGGAATGTCATGGGCAGTTTCTTTATCGCCATTGTCATTACCAGTGCCCTGGCAAATATCATGGGAATCGGTTTGGGTGAGCCTCTGGATATAAGCATGGCAGGGCTGTCGGACTATCCTGCCATGCTGTTTCAGGCGGATTTTTCCCACCTTCTCTCGCTGCCCTTCCTGCTTTCCGTCTTTTCCATGTCCATGATTATGATTTTTGAAACCATGGGACTTTTGCAGGGCATCCTGCCAGACAAGGAGAAGTTTGGCAGCACTTATAAAGGCTCTGCCTTTACCACGCTTCTTTCCAGCCTGCTGGGCACCAGCCCCACGGTGGCGGCGGCAGAAAGCGCCGCTGGCATTGCCAGCGGGGGGAGATCAGGTCTAATGGCTTTGGTGGGGGCTGTGCTCTTCGGCCTGTCTCTGTTTTTCATTCCCTTTCTTTCTTATGTACCCCAGGCAGCTATTGCTCCGGTTATCATCATCACGGGAGCCATGATGATGCAGCAGCTCCATTATGTGGACCTGCTGGATTTCACTGAATGGTTCCCCGCCTTCCTGATTGTGGTGCTGATTCCTCTGTCAGGCAGCATTTCCACGGGACTGGCCTTCGGCTTCACGGCCTATCCCCTGCTGAAGTTCATGGATGGCAGCCGGAGGGAAGTTCCGGCCCTGGCCTTTGGACTGGGGTTCCTGTTCCTGCTGGATTTGGTGTTCCAGGCAAGCTTCTAAGCTATCCTCAACTCATCATATATGTGAAAATAGGTGTTCCGCGCCGTGTGCGGAACACCTATTTTCATTGGAAGCGGGCAGCGAGCTGCAGGACAAAGTAAGTGACGCCACCGGCAATCAGCGGGCCCACGGCTACGCCGTGCAGGAAGATAACTCCAGCCATGGTGCCGATAATCAGGGCGGGGATTACATCCGGGGTGCTCTTCAAAAGCTCCACCCCGCTGCTTCCGGCCAAGGCTGCCAGCAGCCCTGCCACAATGGCGATGATGCCCACATGGGTGCGGAAGGCGTCTATCATGGTGTGGATGGTGATGGTGCCGTTGGCAATGGGCACCAGGATGGCGGCGGTAAGGATGACAATGCCCCAGTTTATCCCCTGGGAGCCAAGGGTATTGAGGGCTGAGGTCAGCCCCAGGACCTTCAGGGCCAGCACAATTCCCGCCGCATAGACTACTGTCATATTGTGCCCTAAAAGGCTTAGCAGCAGGATGGCAATGATGGTGATATATTCTATGTACAATGCAATTACCTCCTTGATGTTCACCCTAACATTTTAACCCAGGCAAGGATGCTTTTCCAGCCATATTTGGGCTGGTGGACATTCATTTTCAGATACTATATACTTTGAGGAGAAACTTCTTGCAAACCAGGTAGGAAATAGAGGAACTTGGGCAGGTCTTGGCGAATGGAGAAATAAGGAAATTTGTGGCATATTGACCTGTGTGTAGAGGAGAGGGCGATTTGATGGACAACAAACCGACAATGCTTATTGTTGATGATGTGAATATCAACCGCACAGTGCTCGCCCAGTTCTTCCATGATGAATACCGGATTGTGGAGGCGGAGAATGGCCAGGAAGCCCTGGCTATGCTGGCGCAGGAGGCGGCTCATATTGTCCTGGTGGACCTTATGATGCCGGTGATGGACGGGCTGGAGTTCATGAGCACCCTGAAGAGCAATGACCATTACAAGGGCCTGCCGGTGGTGGCCATGACCACTCATGGCGACCTGGATGGCCAGACCTGGGCAGTGGAGCTGGGGGCGGCGGATTTTATCACCAAGCCCTTTAACCCCACCATTGTGCGCCAGCGGGTCAGGAACGTCATGGGCTCCTCGGAAAATGAGTGGCGGCGGGTAGCTCAAATGGCTTCAGACAAGCAGCTGGCTGAGTTGACGGGCTATGTGGACAATGATAACCTGACAGGGCTTTATAATCGTGAGGCCTTTTACAGGCAGGTTTCCAGGCTTCTGCGGGACAACACTGAAACGCAGTATGAAATCATCTATTTGGATGTTTATAATTTCAAGATTATCAATGACCTCTTTGCCATGGAGACGGGCAATCTGGTGTTGAAGACAGCTGCCTATTACTTTGACGTGCTTACCGGCAACGGGGGTGTTTGCGGCCGGGTTGAGTCTGACCATTTCGTCCTTTGTGTGCCCCGGGGACAGATGAATATTGAGCGTCTGCTGGAGGGGATAGACAGCACAGTGGTATCCCTGGGCATCAGCCATAATATTGTCTTTTACGCAGGCATCTACAAGGTGGAAAATGTCTTTATGTCCGTGGACCAGATGTGTGACAGGGCCCGCATGGCCATGAACAAGGTCAAGGGCAACTATCTGCACCGCTATGCCTATTATGACGAAGCCCTTAAGCAGCAGATGCTGGAAGAGCAGATGATTGTGCGGGACATGGAGTTTGCCGTCCAGGAACGGCAGTTTGACATTTACCTGCAGCCTGTATATGAGATTGATACTGGCAGGATTGTCAGCGCCGAGGCCCTGGTACGCTGGCAGCATCCTTCCCAGGGGATTATTTCTCCGGGGAAGTTCGTGCCTGTCTTTGAGCGCAACGGCTTCATTGTTCGTTTGGACAGGTATGTTTGGGAACTGGTCTGCGAGTTCCTGGGGAAGATGAGGGAGGTCACAGGCAGGCTGCTGCCTGTTTCTGTCAATGTTTCCCGCCTGAATCTCTACAATCTGGATTTGCTGGACTTCCTGATGGGGCTGGTGAAAAAATATCATATCTCCCCGGAGTATCTGCATTTGGAAATCACGGAATCCGCCTACACTGAGGAGCCACGCCAGCTTATTGAGGAAGTGGATCTTTTCCGCAAGAACGGCTTCAAGGTTTCCATGGACGATTTCGGCAGGGGATTCTCGTCCCTGAACATGATCAAGGACCTGCCGGTGGATACCTTGAAGCTGGATCTGGGCTTTGTGACCAGGGGAGATGCTGATGGCCGCGGAGTCCGCATTAT
>CAJOIN010000086.1 GCA_905234515.1 uncultured Selenomonas sp. | reverse complement strand
GGCCCGCTTGGTATTGAGATTCATCATATTCCTGGACCAGTTCTCAATGGTGGAGTAGCGGAGACGTGCCCCCTCCTTCACAAAGAGCTCCACGCAGCCTGCATGGAGATTGGTCACGTTATGACGTGGAGCAGAGCAGCCCTCGATAAAGTGCAGGCCGGCGCCCTTTTCCACGATAATCAGGGTATGCTCGAACTGTCCTGCCCCCGCTGCGTTTAGTCGGAAGTAAGACTGCAGAGGAATCTTCACCTGCACCCCCTCGGGCACATAGACAAAGGATCCGCCGGACCACACCGCTCCGTGGAGGGCAGCGAACTTGTGGTCCTTGGGAGGCACCAGGGTCATGAAATATTCTTTGACAATCTCCTCATGCTCCCGCAGGGCCGTCTCCATATCCGTGTAGATGACCCCCTGCTTCACCAGGTCCTCCTGGATAGAGTGGTAAACCACCTCGGAATCGTACTGGGCTCCCACGCCACCCAGGGACTTCTGCTCTGCCTCGGGAATGCCCAGGCGGTCAAAGGTGTCCTTGATGTCCTCGGGCACCTCCTGCCAGTTCCCTGCCAGCTTGGCATCCGGCTGCACATAGGTGACAATCTCGTCCATATTGAGCTCGGAAATATCCGGGCCCCAAGTCGGCAGCTGCAGGCTGTTGTAGACTGCCAGGGACTTCAGGCGGAACTCCAGCATCCACTCAGGGTCATTTTTCCTCTGGGAAATGTCCCTGATAATTTCCTCTGTCAGGCCTGACTCTGATTTATAGCGGGAATGGTCTTCGTCTTTGATATCGTAGAGGGCCCGCTCTATATCCTCCACATACGTTTTCTTCTTAGGTTCCATAGGCCGCCTCACTTTTCAGCAGAGGCCGCCGCCTCATCATTCAGCAGATGAGCAAAGCCACGTTCATTGATTTCCTCAATGAGCTCAGGGCCGCCCTCCTCTATGACCTGCCCTTCCATCAGCACATGCACCCTATCCACCTTGAGCTTCTCAAGGATTTTGGCATTGTGGGTGATGATGAGCACGGAGCTCTCGGGGTTCTCCTGCTGGAAACGGGCCACCCCCTGGGAAACAATCTGCACTGCATCCACATCAAGGCCGGAGTCCGTCTCGTCCAGCAGGGCCAGCTTCGGGGAAAGCATCAAAAGCTGCAGGATTTCCGCCCGCTTCTTCTCACCGCCGGAAAAGCCCACATTCAAATAGCGCTGGGCATATTCGGGAGCCATCTTCAGCTCCTCCATAGCGGCCTTCAGTTCCTTGCGGAAGGGAAGGATTTTCACCTTGTCCCCAGTGACCGCCTGCTTGGCGGTGCGAATCATATTCTCCAGGGTAATGCCCGGGATTGACAGGAAGAGCCCGGCTCTCGCCCGCTCAAAGGGAGCCTTCTCCAGGAGGCTTTCTCCCTCAAAATCTATCCGGCCTGCGGTCACCTCATACTTAGGGTGCCCCATCAGCACATTCATCAAAGTAGACTTGCCGGAGCCATTGGGCCCCAGTATCACATGGACTTCACCCTTGCCAAGGCTCAGGTTCAGCCCATGAAGTATTTCCTTGTCCTCCACCCGGGCGTGGAGGTCCTTTACTGCCAATAATTTATCAGACATAATGCTCTCCTTAAAAACATACCCAAATTCTAAAACCTATTTACCTACCGGGTAATTACTGTCCTCATTTTAGAATGACCTCGCCCTCTTGTCAAGGAAAAAATCTCCCCAGCCCTCGGCAAAATTTGCGCAATCATGTATAACTCGGAAGAAGATGCCCCCTGCACCTCTGCATATCTCCCTCCTCGTTGAAAGGCTAAGAGGAAGTTTTGCCTATGGCAAAACTTGAACAATGGCCTTATAATTAATATAAGAAGAAAACATCCAGAAAGTGAGCGTGAACCTATGACCGGCAGCAAAACGAAAATCGTGCATCACCGCAATGCCTCCTTCTATTTCAAGAAGTACCTGACCATCTTTGTGGGTGCCTTTATCGCTTCCGTGGGCCTGGAACTTTTCCTGATTCCCAACGAAGTCATTGACGGCGGCGTGGTGGGCCTTTCCATTATGGCCCAGACCCTCACGGGCCTCTCCCTTGGTATCTTCCTGATTCTCTTCAACCTGCCCTTCCTGTACCTGGGCTACAAACAGATTGGACAGAATTTTGCCATAGCCACCATGGTGGCCATTGTCTTCCTGTCCGGCTGGTCCGAGATGATGGGGGGCTTCCCCCGGGTCACCAATGACCCCTTTCTGGCGGCCATTTTCGGTGGCATTATTGACGGCGTGGGCGTGGGCCTCATTATCCGGGCTGGCGGCTCCCTGGACGGTACGGAGATTGTGGCCATTATCATGGACAAGAAATCCGTATTCTCCGTGGGCGAAGTGGTCATGTTCATCAACCTGTTTATCCTCAGCAGTGCCGGCCTGCTCTACGGTTGGGACAAGGCCATGTACTCACTGGTGGCCTATTTCGTCATTTCCAAGATGATTGACGTGGTCATCAAGGGCCTTGATGAATCCTATGCCGTAATGATTGTCACCAACGAGCATGAAGATATTACCTCTGCCCTCAATGACCGGCTGGGCCGTGGCGTCACCCTGCTGCACGGTGCTGGCGGCTATACCGGCGAGAGCAAGGAAGTGCTCTACTGCGTGGTGACCCGCCTGGAGGTGGACAAACTTAAGGAAATCGTGCTGGAAAAAGATGAAAGCGCTTTTGTTACTATCAATGCAGTCCACGATATCATCGGAGGAAGATTTAAGAAAAAAGCTATCCATTGATTGTTACTTATCCTCTCTTTTCTTATTCCGTCTGTTCATTTTCTTTGTCGCAAAGAAAACGAACCAAAAGAAAGCGCGGACCTGGATTTCATCGTGAAATCCTAGGATCCGCAAAACGCCCATCCATGGGCTGAAGTTTGAAGGGTCTTGGAGTTATTTTGTTGAGGGGTGTTTTTCATGAATAAGATACGTTTTGTATTACCAATGTTGATTGTGCTTCTCTTTAATTTTGCTTCCCTGGCCTCAGCTGCTCCCTTGCGGCTGGCACAGGCGCCTGTCATACTTCATGCTTATTGCCCACCAGATGTGGAGGACGCCTTAAACGCCCAGGTGAGCCGTGCCACCCATGTGCCCCTGAACGACTTTCTACAGGCTGTTGAGTACCTGCCCAGCCAGGAAATCATGACGGCCCTGGGAGATCTCCGGCAGACAGGACGGAAGGTCAAATATAAGGAAATGGTGAAGCCCCTGGCTGAGGAATTAAAGGCGGATATGGTGGTACTTCCTGTCCTCACGGGCTACCAGCACTGGCAGCGCCTGAGCTGGCGTCTGGGTCTCATAGAGCACTGCTACGCCTCTGTGGAGCTTTATGTCTACGATGCCCGCACCGATGAGCTTGTCAGGAAAAGCGCCTCCCGCTTCTACGACGACGAAAGCTCCGCCCGGGGCAGCGCTGCTAATCTGGCCCAGGAGGCCATGACCCAGGTGCTTCATACCAGCCGCCTCCATGAACGCATTTACCCCGCAAAAAAAGCCTTCCCCTCTGGGGAAGGTGGCAGCCCGCAGGGCTGACGGATGAGGTTTGAACTGATAATATGTATAAGCGATTCCTAAAGGAGTGCTAAACTTGTCAGAACTCGCCCTGCTGGACCCATCCCAGCTTTTTTTCCTCGTTTTCTTTGGCTTCATGGCCGCCTTTATCGACTCCATTGTAGGGGGAGGCGGCCTGATTTCTGTGCCAGCCCTCATGTGGACGGGCCTGCCCCCTGTGTCGGTGCTGGCCACCAACAAGGGAGCCGCCATCTTCAGCAGCCTCACCAGCTTCGTCACCTTCCTGCGCTCCGGCAAAATGGATACCTGGCTCATAAAGCGCCTCTTTCCCTTGGCCCTCATTGGTTCCGGGGCAGGTGTCTTCACCGTGCGGCTGATTCCCCCGGAGATACTGCGCCCCCTGGTGACCGTCATGCTGGTGCTGGTGCTTATCTACACCCTCTTCAAGAAGGACTGGGGCAAGGAAAGCCATTATGAGGGCATGAGCACGCGCATGCTCATGCTGGCAGGCCTTGCCTCCTTCTCCCTGGGCTTCTATGACGGTTTCTTCGGCCCGGGGGCAGGTTCTTTTATGCTCTTTTCCTTCCTGATGATTGGCTTCGATTTCATCGGCGCAGCTGCCGGAGCCAGGGCCCTTAATTTTGCCAGCAATCTCTCTGCCTTCGCCCTCTTTGCCTGGCTGGGGCTTATCGAGTACAGCTATGCCCTGCCCATGGGCCTCTCCATGATTGTGGGAGCCTACACCGGCTCCCGTCTGGCCCTCACCCGTGGCACAGGCTTTGTGCGTCCCCTCTTCATCGTCATGACCACACTGCTCATAGGCAAGCAGCTGCTGGAACTGCTGAAATGAATTTTCTCCCGGCTTTCAGGCAGGAGAATTAAAACCAATAACGAATAATACATCTTGAAATGGATTTTGTAGAAATCTTGCCGGAAGGAAGGTGCAAGTATGGCAGCTACAGAATTCCATGTGCCACTCTTGGTTCTGCTCATAGGCCTGCTCTGGCTCGCCTCCCTGGGACTGGTTGTCTGGCATTTCCGCCAGATTCTGGAGCGGGAACGCAAGCTGAAGCAAAGCATGAACCAACTCTTGACATTCACGGAACTGTGCGTTTATATGTTTGACATGCGGAAGGACACCATGCACCTTTCCCCTGCCTGCGCCCAATTGCTGGGCCTGCCGGAGGAAATTTCTGACTTTACCGAAGCCTGCCAGAAAAACACCTCCGAGCGGAGCAACTACCGCACCCTGCTCCAGGCCATCACCCCGGAAGCCGACCAGCAAAGGCTCCAGCTTTACCGCGCTAACGGTTCCTCCGGCACCTACCGGGTCACCAACCGCATTTACTACACCAAGCATGAGGAAATAGACTACATACTGGGCATGCTGACAGACATCACCGAGGAAGCCCACCGCGAGGAGCGTCTGACCATTCACGCCCAGATAGATGGTCTCACCCATGTCTACAACTCCGGCACTGTGCGCCGGCTGCTCTCCGAATCCATCATTGACCTGGAAGAAAGCAGCCAGGGGGCCTTCATCATTCTTGATATAGACAATTTCAAGAAATTCAACGACCTCTACGGCCATCAGACCGGCGATCAGGTACTGCGCATTGTTTCCCGTGTGCTGAAGGAACAGCTGAGGGTAAACGATGTCATAGGCAGGCTGGGAGGAGACGAGTTCTGCGCCTACCTGCCGGGGCTGCCCAGCCTGGGCTACCTTTCCAGCCTCTGCGAAAGGCTAAATAGCAGCGTAACCGAGGCCGCAGCCGCCGAAGGCATTTCCGCCCCGGTCACCATCAGCATAGGGGCCACCCTGCTCCACTCCTTTGACGACTTCCTCACCGCCTACGACAGGGCTGACCGGGCGCTCTACGAAGCCAAGGCCAACGGCCGGAACGGCTATGTGGTCAAGGAATGCCCCTCAGGCACAGACGAGACAGACTCGTTCCCGTCCTCCCCTCCCGAAGCTTAAAAAATATTTTACAATAGGTGATGTCCATGTCCTTTACAGCCATCCTCATCATCGGCCTGTTATCCCTTCTGTGCGCCCTCCTGGCTGCCGCAGCTTTTGTCTTCTACCGGCGCTGGCGCAGAGGGCAGCGCCTGGCAGTGCTCTCCGAGCAAAGCCGGGCCAGCAGGGTTCGCTCGGAAACCGCCCGGCAGGTCATCAAACGCCAGCATTTCTTCATTTCCCGCTACGTGCATTACCTGGAAGCCCCCACCAAAGACATAGATGCCCTGGGTACGCAAATTACCAAAAGCCAGGACATCACCTGCATACACCTGCAGGCCGACCAGATTCTCCTGAGAAACCGTCTGCTGCTGCAGTCCATCGAGACTCTGAAAGATTATGCCGCTTTGGAACGGGGAGAGCTCACCCTCCATTTCGAGCCCGTTTCCAGCCGGCGTCTGCTGGAGGATGCCATCAGCACCATGCGTACTTTCCTGGGGGACAGTCACCAGCACCTGTTGCTGGACATAAGCGGTTGGCAGGAACAGACTATCATAGCCGACCATGCCAAGTTCTGCACTATGCTGGGGCATCTGGCCCACGCCATCTCCAGCTACCTGCCTGAGGGCTGCACTGTCAATTTCACCGCCGAGTCCATCCGCTCCGGCTCCACCGCCGGACGGGCTGTGGCCTGGCTGCGCCTCTCTGACAACGATACCGACTTTGACCTCCCCCAGGAGGATTACATCTTCGATCCCCTGAGCGCCCCTTTGCTCTATCAGGAATTGCCCGAGGACGGCTTGCAAATGCCCTCCCTGGATTTGCCCTTTGCCAAACATCTGGCCGAGCTGATGGGAGGCACCCTGAACTTCCGCCGCACCTCTACAGGCCATGCAGTGGAAATAGAGCTTTTCTTCAGTACAGACAAACATAATGAATGAGCCTTGTCCCCTTGGGGCAGGGCTTTTTCATTTGTCAAAAGCCACACATAATGATATAGTTGTTTACAGTTGTCAATTCTCTGGCCCCACAGGGGCTTTTCTCATTTTATAAGGAGGACTTTATGACACCTGAAGAAAAATACCGGCAGATACGCCGGGAAGCTGCTGCTACCGGGCTGGCGCTGGCAGCCCTCATCGCCCTCTGGTGCCTGCTGGGCTTCGGCCTGGCTGACAGCCAAATCATGATTTTTGGCCTGCCCCTCTGGGCCCTGGCCGGCACCTTGGGCATCTGGCTCCTGGCCATCCTGCTCACCGCCATGCTCTTGAAATTCGTCTTTAAGGACATGTCCCTTTCGGGCACCAAAGAAAAAGATTAAGGAGGCAATACTTTGGGAAATCTTTCGGCCCTTGTGCCGCTTCTTGTTTTCATGGCTGCCATGATAGCCATCGGCTTCTATGTCCGGCGGGAAAGCTCCCGCTCCGGCACCGGCTTTGTGAAAAACTACTTCATCGGCAATCATAACCTGGGGGGCTTCGTGCTGGCCATGACCACCGTGGCCACCTACAGCTCCGTATCCTCCTTTGTGGGAGGCCCCGGCATGGCCTGGCAGATAGGCTTTGGCTGGATATACATGGCGGTGGTGCAGGTCACTGCCATCTTCCTGGTGCTGGGTGTCTTTGGCAAGCGGGTGGCCCTGCTGTCCCGCCGCCTTGATGCGGTCACCGTGGTGGACATCATCAGAGCCAGGTTCCAGTCTGACAGGCTGGCAGCCTTAGCGGCCTTTATCATTGTGCTTTTCTTCTGCGCTACCATGACTGCCCAGTTCGTGGGTGGTGCCAAGCTCTTCGCCGCTGTCACCGGCTACAGCTACGAGATGGGCCTGCTGCTCTTCGGCCTGACGGTGGTGCTCTACACCGCCATCGGCGGCTTCCGGGCTGTGGCCTTCACGGACACCTGCTGCGCCATCGTCATGATGGCGGGCATTGTGCTGCTGCTGTACTATGTGCTGCAAGCAGGCGGCGGCTATGAGAACATCATGCACACGCTGCATGCGGACCACCCGGAAATGTTTGAGCCCCTGTCCGCCGGCCACATGCCCCTGACCCTCTATCTCACCCAATGGATACTGGTGGGCATCTGTACCATTGCCCTGCCCCAGTCCGTGGTGCGCGGCATCAGCTACAAGGACACCAAAGGCCTCCATCAGGCCATGCTGATTGGCACTGTCGTGGTGGGCTTTATGAATATCGGCATCAATTTCACGGGGATTCTCGCCCACGGAGTGCTCACAGGGTCCTTGGAAAGCTACGGCGGCGTGGACAATATCATCCCCAAGACCATTGTGACGGCCATGCCCCCTTACTTAGTGGGCTTTGCCATCATCGGCCCCCTGGCAGCCTCCATCTCCACCATTTCCGGCCTGCTGATTGTGGCCTCCTCCGCCATTGTGAAGGATGTTTATCTCCATGCCAAGAAGGCCAAAGGGGAAAAGGTGACAGACAAGAAACTGCGCCTGATGTCCATGACGGCCACCGCCGTGCTTGGGGTGCTGGTGTTCTTTATCGCCGTTACGCCGCCTTCCTTGATTTGGATTATCAATATGTTCGCCTTCGGCGGGCTGGAAACGGCTTTCTTCTGGGTATTGCTCCTGGGGCTGTTTTGGAAAAAGGCTAATAAGGCTGGGGCCATTCTGGCCATGGCCGGGGGCACGTTTATCTACGTTCTGCCAATGCTGGGAAAGATACTGCTGCTTATTACCTCTGCAGACTGGGCAGTTGCTTTGGCTGAGGCGTTGGCTTGGTCACCCTTTGGGTTGCATAGGATTGTGTTGGGATTGACGGTGTCCCTATTATTGGAGCATATAAGGGGAAAGCAACAGATTCGAAGACCTTGGAGATGTTCTTTCCTAGGTGATTAATTCCGTCTGTTCATTTTCTTTGGTGCAAAGAAAACGAACCAAAAGAAACAGCAGCTCGGCGCCACTTCACGTGGCTTAGAGCTGCAGGCGCCCATCCTTGGGCGCCGGAGTTTGAGAGTTCGATATCTATCAAAAAGCGCCCTTGCTTGGGGCGCTTTTTTTGGCTATACTTGATAATATGTTAAATTTACAATCGCAGGTGAAGTTTTATGCAGCCAGAATGGACTTTGAACCGTCGGCAGGTGCTTTTAGAAGGAATACATGATGGAATGCCCATTGCTTTGGGGTATTTTGTGGTTTCTTTCACCTTGGGTATAGCCGCCAAGAATGCGGGGCTGAATCCCCTGGAGGGATTCTTTGCCAGCCTCTTTAACAATGCTTCGGCAGGGGAGTATGCGGGGTTTACGGTTATTGCTTCCGGGGGTACCTTGCTGACTATGGCGCTCCTTACTTTGGTGGCTAATGCCAGATATATGCTCATGAGCGCGGTGCTTTCTCAGAAGTGCCCGGAGGGGCTGCCTTTGCGTCACCGGCTGCTGGTGGCTTTTGATGTGACTGATGAAATTTTTGGCATTTCCATCGCCCGGCCTGGTAAGCTGAATCCCTATTACAATTACGGTGCCATGCTGGTGGCCCTGCCTGGGTGGTCGGTGGGGACGGCTTTGGGCATTATGGCAGGGGCCCTATTGCCCCTGCAGATTGTATCTGCCTTGTCCGTGGCCCTCTACGGCATGTTTATCTGGGTCATTGTGCCCCAGGGGAAGAAGGACCGTATTGTGGCTTATCTAATTGCCCTCAGCATGGGGCTGAGCCTGATAGCCAGCCTTTTCCTGGCCGATTTGTCCGCCGGCACCCGCACTATCATCCTGACCGTGGCCATCGCGGGGATTGCCGCCTATTTCTTCCCCCACAAGGAGGCGTGACTGTTGGAGCACAGCATTTTTTCCTACCTTTTGGTCATGAGCGCCGTGACCCTGGCCATCAGGATTCTGCCCCTGACCCTGATTCGCAAGCAGGTGCAGAGCGCGTTCCTGAAATCCTTCCTGTACTACGTGCCCTATGTTACCCTGGCGGTCATGACCTACCCCGCCATGACGGAAGCCACCCAAAGCACGGTCAGCGGCTATCTCGCCCTAATAGCGGGGCTCCTGCTGGCCTGGAAAGGTGCCAGCCTCTTCAAGGTGGCGGCCACCTGCTGTATCGTAGTGTTCGTGACAGAGCTGGCCGTCTGCTGAGAAAATAAAAACGCCTATGACTTACCCCCTCTTGGGATAAGCCATAGGCGTTTTCACTGTGCTTGCTATTTATCAGCAGGTATGGCATTCCTCGTAGATGCCGGCCTTTTTCAAGGTCTTGACTACGGTGTCGCCGATATGGGCCACGGTGTCTGCCACTTCGATACCCACTTCATTGAGAGCCTTAATCTTGTCGGCAGCGGTGCCCTTGCCTCCGGAGATGATGGCGCCGGCATGGCCCATGCGCTTGCCCGGAGGCGCCTGACGGCCGGAGATAAAGGCCGTGACAGGCTTCTCAGGCATATTTGCCTTAATCCACTTGGCAGCCTCTTCCTCAGCGTTGCCGCCGATTTCACCAATCATCAGCACAGCCTTGGTCTCAGTATCCTCCTTGAAGAGAGCCAGGGCATCGATGAAGTCCGTGCCCTTCACCGGGTCGCCGCCAATGCCTACAGCGGTGGTGACACCGATACCGGCGTTCATGAGCTGGAAGGCAGCCTCATAGGTGAGGGTTCCCGAGCGGGATACCAGGCCCACATGGCCCTTCTTCTGGATGTTGCCGGGGATAATGCCCAGCTTGGCCTCGTCGGTGGTGAGGATGCCAGGGCAGTTGGGGCCGATGAGGCGGGTCTTCTTGCCCTCCATATAGCGGCGCACCTTCACCATGTCCTCCACAGGGATATGCTCGGTGATGCAGACCACCAAATCAAGGCCTGCGTCCACGCCCTCCATGATGGAGTCGGCGGCGAAGCGGGCAGGCACATAAATGACGGAAGCGGTTGCTCCCGTAGCCTCCACAGCCTCCTGCACCGTATTGAAGACGGGCACGCCCTCTACTTCCTGGCCAGCCTTGCCCGGAGTGACGCCGCCCACAATCTTTGTGCCATAGTCCAGCATTTGGCGGGTATGGAACATGGCCTGCTTGCCGGTGATGCCCTGAACGATAACCTTTGTATCTTTATTGACTAAAATTCCCATGATTTAGGCCTCCCTATCTTACGCCTGAGCTTCTTTGACCAGCTTCACGATGGTTTCTGCGCCGCCTTCCATGGTGGGTGCCATGATGACGTTCTCAATCGGCGTATTCTTCAGGATTTCCCTGCCCTTGGCGGCGTTGGTACCTTCCAGGCGCACCACTACCGGCACCGGCAGGCTCTTGCCGTCCTGGGAAATGAGCTTGGCGGCTGCCAGGATACCCTCGGCCACCTGGTCGCAACGGTTGATGCCGCCGAAGATGTTCACAAAAATGCCCTTGGACTGGCCGCCCTCCAGCATGATGTTGAAGGCCTTGGCTATCTTCTCGGGATTGGAATCGCCGCCCACATCCAGGAAGTTGGCAGGCTCACCGCCGAAGTATTTGATGATATCCACGGTAGCCATGGCCAGGCCGGCGCCGTTGACCATGCAGGCCACGTCGCCGCCCAGGTTCACGTAGTTCAGGTCTGCAGCCGCGGCCTCCAGCTCCTTGGGGTCTTCCTCCGTCTCGTCCCTCAGTTCCACGATATCCGGATGACGGAAGAGGGCGCTGTCGTCAAAGTTCAGCTTGGCATCCAGGGCCATGACATCATTGTCCCCCGTGAGCACCATGGGGTTTATCTCAGCCAGGGAGCAATCCTTGCCGATAAAGGCATTGTAAAGGCAGCCCATGAGCTTCTGGGCCGGGCGCACAGCCTCTTTGGGCAGGCCCAGCTTGTAGGCCATGCGGCTGGTCTGGAAGGGCAAGAGACCCACAGCCGGGTCAATGGTCTCCTTGAAAATCTTCTCCGGAGTCTCGGCGGCCACCTTCTCGATTTCCATGCCGCCCTCGGTGGAAGCCATCATCAC
>CAJOIN010000085.1:3885-11567 GCA_905234515.1 uncultured Selenomonas sp. | reverse complement strand
GGGGTTGTCATAATCTGTTGTGGCCAGTACAAAGCTTGAGCTGAACACATTAAGGGTGCCCAGCACCAGCAACAAGACCATAATCACAATCACAGGCTCTGCGTCATTAGTCCACAGCGTCTTGCGGATGCGCATTGTAAAGCCTCCTTAGACAGCTTTTAGGTTGGCACATGCCAGCCCCTCAGGGAAAAACGACCTCACAGCGGTTGATTTTCTCACCGAAGCCGCTGAACTTACGCTCATATTCTGTCATGATGTTATCCGGCCTGTTTTCCGCATGCAGATCAAAGGACACATCCTGCACCGTAAGCTTTGCCTCCTCAAACTGCTCCAGGGAGAAATCAAACAAGGGCCTGTTGTCGGTCTTGAAATGAATCCTGCCGCCGGACTTCAGAAGACCACGATACTTTTCCAAGAAGCCCACATGAGTAAGACGTCTCTTGGCATGGCGCTTCTTGGGCCAAGGATCGCAGAAGTTGATATAGAAACGGTCCACTTCCCCGGGGGCAAAGATATCCTCAATCTTATTGATATCGAACACCAGCAAGCGGACGTTCTTCAGCAGAGTAAAGCACATCCTGCTGCATTTCAATACCGATGTAGTTTATCTCAGGGTTCCTTTGAGCCAGCTGGCTGATAAAATCGCCTTTGCCGGTGCCCAGTTCCACATGGAGAGGCGCCTGGCGGCCGAAGATTTCCGCCCACTGGCCCTTTTTCTCCTCACCAATCTCCATGTCCTTGCTAAACACAAAGCTGTCGAAATTATGTATGGCCTCGTCTACCCAAGGCTTTCTTCTTAAACGCACTTTCCTGCTCCTTACTTGCTGCTAAATTATCTCTTGGTTTCCAAACCGTATTTCTTCAAATAACGGTAGAGGGTAACACGGCTCACATCAAGGAGATTAGCCAGGCGGCTTACATTGCCTCCCGCAGCCTTCCAGGCCTTGACGAAGACCTCTTTGTCCTCTTTCCACTTGTTGTCAGGCTTCACATCCCCCATCAGGGAAATGTCCTGCTCCCGGATGACGTTGCCCGGAGTGTTGAAGAAAGCATACTCCAGCACACTCTGGAGCTGCTTGATATTGCCCGGCCACTCATACTGGCAAAGCTTCTGCTCTGTCTCTGGCAGAATGCTCTTCAGGGGCAGCTGATGCTGCTCTGCCAGCTCGGCGATAATGTGCACTGCCAGCTTGGGGATATCCTCCCGACGGTTTCTGAGGGCAGGCACCCGGATGACGCTCTTGGAAACAATCTCATAGAGCTTTTCATCGAAGAGGCCCCGCTCGGACAAGCGCTTCAAATCGCTGTCACAAGCGGCGATAATGCGCACGTCAATGGTACGCTTCACCGTGTCCCCTACCCGGCAGGCTTCCCCCTTCACCAGGGCCTCTGCCAATTTATGAGCGATATTCTTGGGCATCTTTTCGATTTCATCCAGGAAAAGGGTGCCGCCGGAAGCCAGCTCAAGGCGACCCTGATGGCTCACCTCGCTGCTGCGGCTGACACCGAAGAGCTCCTGCTCCAGGAGCTCCGGGGTGGTATCCCCGCAACGCAGGGTGATAAGAGGTCCTGCCGCCCTGTTGCTGGCCTGATGAATGCCGTGGGCCATGCGCTGCTTGCCCGTGCCAGATTCGCCCTGAATCAGCACATGGTTCTTGTTCCGGGCCACCCGCTCGGCCTTGGCCCTGACTGCTGCAAAGGTAGTACCCTCGCCCACCATGGAGCTGATGCTGTACTTGGCAGTATAGCCTGCCGCATGGGCCACCAGGACCCGCAGATCCTCGATGGGCATGGAAATAACCACCACGCTCTGGACCACCTGGTCCTCATCCCGCTCCAAAGGCACCACCGTGGTGATATCCTCATATGTCTTGGAGGGCGTAATCCAGGTTACTTCCTTATTGTAGGAAGGCACGCCCCTGAAGCCCTTGGAAACAGGGGTATGCTGGTAGTTCAGGATTACATCGTTGAGATTGGAGGTATGGAGGCTGCCGTGGAGGCTCTCATGCTTGGCCCCGATGCCCTTCAGGCGCTTGTGGCCCAGCTCGTTTGCATAGGCCACCTCGCCGCCGGGCAGCACATGGTACACAGCAAAGGGAGCTGCATCAAGAATGGCCTCCTCGGCCGTAATGCGCAGCTCCGCCTCCAAATGCTGCTCCAATGCCGTACGCATGGTAAAGAGCAAGGATATCACTGCATCCTGGGGCATGGGCACCGGCTCCATGGAAACCAGGGTCACTATATAACGGAACTCGCCATTGACAAAGACAGGCGCGGAGCAAGCATCACCCAGCTGGCAGTCCTCGACCCACATCTCAGGGCCGAACATCCAGAAAGGCGCCTTCATCTCATATGCCACGCTGATAGAGGAAGTTCCTACCTCAGCCTCACCTACCCTGACACCCTCGATCTCTCCCGGCGTCATCTGATAAAAAGGAAGGGAATAGCTTTTCAGCACCACACAGTCCGCATCCACCAGCAGCAGGCTCAGATTGTATTCCTGGAAAAACTCCTTGATACCCTCGCTGAGCTTGGCAAGATAATCTATAGCCGTACGGTGATTCTGCTGCAGCTCATGGAATTTCTCCGGTGCCATACGATGGGAAATATCCATCTTGTCCCGCTTTACACCATAAGACTGACTGCGCTGCCAGGAAGCTGCCACCCAGGGGTGCACATTGGGGTCAAGTACTCCGTCTTTCGTAAAATTTTTATAATAAGCCTCGAGCTTGGTTCTACTACGATGCTCTCTAATCATAATCTTCCTCCTAATTTCTTCCGGGCATTCCCACCTGCCGCTTGTATTCCCAGCTCGTACACTGTCCCTTCCCCCAGTATCCGGACACAGGAATTGTATTGTAAACCTTATTGTACCAAGCCCAGCCAGGTACTGCAACGCTTTTTAAGAAAAAGTTTACAAAAACTTTACATTCTCAAAGGAAAATTTGCAGATTTGTCTCCTTTTCCCCATAATTTCACAGCCACTAGACAAAATATGCTATAATATGTATATATTTACCAGAATCTTACTTTAGGAGCAGTAAACATGCGCAAAATTGGCAAGAATTTCATCTTCATCCTTGGCATCATCTGCATTATGGCCGGCATCTTCGGCCTGTCCTATACCTACCATATTGACCACCGCTCGGCAGACAGCCTTTCTGCATACTGCCGCATAGATTTCCAAAGTTCCTTTACAGAAACGGGCAAACTGGAGGGCGCTGTGCTCTCCCTATGGGACTTCCGCTATGACGGGGCCAAGTTCCTGCCCCAGGCTGTGCTTTACACCGACGGGGACGCCTGGGAAATGAGCGCCGCGGTTAAACAGATTTCACCCCAGGAAAGGGAGGCAGCCCCGGACCCGGAAACTTCCGCTGTAAACGACGAACACCCTTACCAGTACGAAAACAAGCTCTTTGTGGAGCTGCCCCGCTCCAGCCTGCCAGCCATAAAAAAAGCGGAAACCGTAAGATTCCGCTTCTATTATAACAATGGGCAAACCATCGACCTGCCCCTGAACGAGCCGGACTTGGAATACTGGAAAGCCCAGCTCTATTAAACGGCAATATCGTCAAAGTGCCCAGCCATCCTATGCCAGGATGGCTGGGCACTGTTTTTATCTAATATATTTGCGGGGCACGCGAGCAGAAATCAGGCAGGTAACCTCATAGTTTATGGTATCCAGCCAGCCAGCAGCATCATCTGCAGTAATCTCAGGGGCGCCGAAAAGCACCGCCGTGTCTCCCTCATTCACCTCTGGCAGATCCGTCACGTCCACCATCACCTGGTCCATGCAGACCCGACCCGCCAAAGGCACAAGCCTGCCATTGAGCAACACCTTGGCGTGAGCTTTGCCGTAGGCCCTGATATAGCCGTCCGCATAGCCAAGCGGCAGAGTGGCAATAAGGCTCTCTCTTTTAGCCTCCCAAGCCCTGCCGTAGCCAATGGTTTCCCCTGGATGCATCTTCTTCAGGAACACCACTTTGGCACAGAGCTTCATAACTGGCTTCAGCTCCACAGGATGGGTTACCTCTTCCGAGGGCCACATGCCGTACTGGATAACACCTGCCCGCACCATGTCCAGATGTGCTTCAGGCATTTCCAGAATGGCAGCGGACTCGGCAATATGGCGCAATTTCAACTCTACGCCACGTTCCTTTACTGCCTCGCAAGCCTGCAGAAATCTTTGCAGCTGCTCATTGGCAAAGGTCTTGTCCTGGCAGTCTGCCGTGGCAAAATGGGAGAACATGCCTTCGATTTCCAGATTTGGCAGCTGACTGACAGCCTCCGCCAAATCACCTATCTCCTCAGGCCTGATGCCAATGCGCCCCATGCCCGTCTCTACTTTCAGATGCACCTTCGCCTGCTTGTTCTGCTTTATGGCAGCCTCAGACAGAGACCTGGCCAGGGGCAGTTCGCAGACAGCCTGGGTAATATCATGCTCAACCACCAGGGGAGCCTCATTGGGCAGGATCAAGCCCAAGAGCAGGATAGGCGCCGTAATCCCCGCCTCCCTGAGCTCTATGCCCTCGGAAATGGTCGCCACCGCCAGATACTCAGCCCCCTGGGCCAAGGCAACCCGGGCCACTTCCAAAGCTCCATGGCCATAGGCATCTGCCTTGACCACGGCACACATTTTGGCATTTCCCTTAATGCAGGACTTTATGGCTTTGTAGTTATGCTCCAAAGCCCCTAAATCTATTTCTGCCCAAGCGGCACGACTGTGCATGTTGAACGCTCCTTTATCCCTTCAATCATAGTTGGTCTATCTTCTATACTGTAATAGCATACATCATCCACGGCAGGGCTGCCATGGCAAAACCTGCTATTTTCTGTGCAATATGGTCATCTCTGCCCTGCCAGCTGCCTGGAAATCCTTGGCAACGCGCCTGATGCCAGTACGCCTATCAAGCCACCAGTAACCAGGCCGCAGGCACCCAGGATTGGCAGGTAATAAAATACCCCCAGGCTTTCCATCAGTACCGCAGCTATCAAAAGCTGGCCAAGATTGTGGAAAAAACCGCCTGCCATGCTCACCCCAAGCATAGAAAAATGCCCGCTGGACTTCAAGGCCAACATGCAGAAGAAACTCAACAGCCCCCCCGCCAGGCTGTAAAACATGATAGTGGGACCGCCCCCCAGCAGAGAAGCTATCACTATGCGCAGCACAATGACCAACAGGGCATCATGCCAACGGGGCAGAGTGTAAAGAGCTATCACTGTGACTATATTGGCAAGGCCCAGCTTCGCTCCCGGCGCCAAAAAGGGCAAGGGCAGGAGCCCTTCAAACATAAAAAGAGCCAAGGAGAGGGATATCAGCAGGGAAAGATACACCATACGGAAAGTTCCCTTCATGCTACATCACCTCGTCAGCATCCCCCAAGACTGCCAGAACCACGTCCTGCTCGCCACTTCTACTTACTCTGCTCTCAGGCTGTTAAAACCGCTGGCCTTGCGCAACCTGTTCATTATGGCCAGCCCCAAGCCTTCGGAAGTTGTGCCTTCCGCCAAGAGGCTCTCTGCCTCTGTATCGTCGAAATAACGCAAACCCTCGTAAAGGCTGGCAGCAATGGCGGGCAAATCTCCCTGGCTGCCGTAGCAGAAGCCCAGCTCCTCAGGCAGCAGGCTGCCCAGTTCTTCCAAAACTTCCTCACTGGCCAGAACCCCTACAATCTCGCCCCGCTTTCTGCGGACCAGGAGCTCTTTTTCCATGGCTTCAGCCATCTTCCCAGAATCCCCTTCCAACAGGGTCAGGGGGGCCTTAGGAGCGTAGTGCCTGTACTTCATGCCCGGGGCCTTGGGAGTAACATTCTTGCCCACCAGGGCCGGGTCAATCTTTACCTCCCCGGCCACCTCAGCCAGCATTTCCTCCGTAATGGCCCCAGGTCTTAGGATAACAGCCGTGTCCCCCGTGCAGTCCACAATAGTGGACTCCACCCCGAACTCACAGGGACCCCCATCCAGAATCAGAGGCAACCGCCCTTCGAGGTCGCTACGCACTGCTTCGGCAGTGGTAGGGCTGGGCCTCCCGGAAAGATTGGCAGAAGGCGCCGCCACCGGCACTCCAGCCGCCTTGATCATGGCCCGGGCCACATCATTTTCCGGCATGCGGATGCCCACAGTATCAAGCCCGCCTGTGATATCATCCGGCACAATATCCTTCCGCTTCAAAATCAGGGTGATGGGCCCAGGGCAGAAAGCCGCCAACAGCTTCTCCGCCAGGGGAGTAATCTCCGCCGCAATCTCCCCAATCATAGCCCTATTTGCCACATGAAGGATCAAAGGATTATCCGAAGGCCGACCCTTGGCCAGATAAATCCCCTTGCAAGCCTCCCCATCCAGCCCATTGGCACCAAGGCCATAAACTGTCTCCGTAGGAAAAGCAACAAGCCCCCCAGAGCGCAGTATCTCCCCCGCCCTCTTCAAGACCTTGCTCTGCGCCCTAACATCATCAATCCGAATAACTTCCGTCTGCACAATCAAAACTCCTCAAACTTCAGCCCATGGATGGGCGTTTGCGACCTTAAGGCCCTGGACGGGCCGCAGGGTCGCAGTTTTCTTTTGGTTCGTTTTCTTTGCGCCAAAGAAAATGAACAGCCGAAACCTACATATAAGCAATAACCACTCTCTCTATGCCAGCCAAATCCTTAAGAATCTCAGTTCTCTTAATCAGCGGGTTCTCCAAGGCCAGTTCAGCCACCTTGGCAGCCTGCCCAATCCCCACCTCAAAAGCCATAAACCCATTATCCTCAAGAAGCGCCGGTGCCTCACTGCACAACCTGCGGTAAAAATCAAGCCCATCAGCCCCGCCGGACAAAGCCCCATAAGGCTCCTTGCAGCGAACCTCTGCCTGCAATCCCTCAATATCCTTCTCCGGAATATAGGGCGGATTAGACAAAATCGCCGAAAACTTCCTGTCCTTGACTGGCTCCAGCAAGTCCCCGGTAAAGAACTCAATCCTGTCAGCTAAGCCAAGATTTGCCGCATTTTCCTCCGCCACAGTCCGTGCTTCCGGAGAAATATCCACGGTTACTGCCCGGCTCCCCGGCACAAAACTCAGCACAGACAGGCAGATGGCACCGCTACCGGTACCAATATCTGCAAAGGAGCAATTCTCCCTGCCCCGCAGCCTTTCCACCGCCGCCTGCACCAGAATCTCCGTATCCGGCCGGGGTATCAGGGTGGCAGGAGTCACCTTGAAGGTCAGCCCCATAAACTCCTTCTGCCCCAAAAGATACGCCACAGGTACATGATTGACTCTCTGCTGGATCAGCCCCTTATAAGCCGCCAATTCCGACGCCTCCAAAGGCTGGTCAAAATGCACATAAAGATAAATACGCTCCTTTTCCAGCACATGGGAAAGCAGTACCTCAGCATCCAAGCGGGGAGATTCCACGCCCTTATTGCCAAAGTACTGCTCCGTCCACTTCAGGATGCGTCCGATAGTCCATATTTCTGCTTTTTCCGTCATGACCTCACTCCACCTGCTTCAGGCGTTCCGCCTGGTCCGCCGTAATCAAGGCGTTCAGCAGTTCATCAAGATCTCCATCCAGTATAGCATCTAGGCGATGCAGGGTCAGGCCAATGCGGTGGTCCGTCACCCTTCCCTGGGGAAAATTATAGGTGCGGATGCGCTCGCTGCGGTCCCCGGAGCCCACCTGGCTCTTGCGGTCTGCCGCCAC
>CAJOIN010000085.1:0-3846 GCA_905234515.1 uncultured Selenomonas sp. | reverse complement strand
ACCTTCATAGCCTTTTCCTTATTCTTCAGCTGGGACTTTTCATCCTGGCACTGGACCACAATGCCCGTAGGCAAGTGGGTGATGCGGATAGCAGTTTCCGTGCGGTTGACATACTGGCCGCCGGCTCCGGAAGCACAGTAGGTATCGATGCGCAGGTCATTCTGGTCAATATCCACTTCCACCTCCTCGGCCTCGGGCAGCACCGCCACCGTCACGGCCGAAGTGTGGATGCGCCCACCGGATTCCGTCACAGGCACTCTCTGCACACGGTGAGTGCCGCTTTCATACTTCAGGCGGCTATATGCCCCCTGGCCGTTTACAAGAAAGGAGATTTCCTTGAAGCCGCCGATTTCCGTGGCGTTGCTGTCCAGGATTTCCGTGCGCCAGCCCTGCTTCTCTGCATAACGACCATACATGCGGAAGAGGTCACCGGCAAAGAGAGCTGCTTCCTCACCGCCGACGCCGCCACGGATTTCCACAATGACGTTCTTGTCATCATTGGGGTCCTTGGGCAAGAGCAGGATGGGCAGTTCCTTCTCCAGCTCTTCCTTTCTGGCACTATACTGGACAATCTCAGCTTCCACCAGCTGTTTCATGTCCCCGTCCAAATCCTCTGAGAGCATTTCCTTGTCTTCTGTCAGCCCCTCAGATACCTTTTTGTACTCGCGGAAAGCTTCCACAATAGGGGTCAGCTGGGCATGCTCCTTGGAATACCCCTGCCATTTGGCCATGTCTTCCATGGTGGCAGGGTCACTAATCAGGGATTCCAACTCCAAATATTTATCTTCTACGGCTTGCAGTTTACCAAGCACTTGCTTCACCTCATGCTTCATTTGGCATGGCACTGGCTGCCACATTTTCCTCCATAGGAGCTTCAGCCAAATAGTTTCCTGTGCCTTCCACAATCTCTTCCTCAGGCAGCACCGCCTTCAGGGACTCAATGGCCACCTCCACCATCTCATTCTCAGGTGGACGGGTGGTGAGGTACTGGAGCCAAAGCCCAGGCTGGATGGCAGTCTGCACAACGACATTCTTGCTGCGTCCTGCCAGGCGGATAATCTCATATGATATGCCTGCCACCACCGGCAGCAGCAGAATACGGCTGGCAATGCGGCTCACTAAATCAGGCCAGCCCAAAAAGGCAAAGACGAAGATGGACACCAGCATCACAATGAGCAGGAAGTTGGTGCCGCAACGAGGATGCAGCCGGGAAAAGCCCTGGACATTTTCCACCGTCAAGGGCAGCCCTGCCTCATAGCAATGGATGGTCTTATGCTCCGCCCCATGGTACTGGAACACCCGACGGATATCCTTCATACGGGAAATCCCCCAGATGTAAGCCAGGAAAATCAACAGGCGCAAAGCCCCTTCCATGAGATTCAGGAACACCGGGTCATCAGTCACCCCATGAAAGAGTTTGGCCGCCCCAGTAGGTATAGCAATAAAGAGGATGCTGGCCAACACCAGGGCAAAGATGATGGTGCCTGCCATCTCCTTATCAGAAAGCTGCTCATCCTCTTCCCCTGCCATCTTGGCTGAGTAAGAAAGGGAACGGATACCAATGACCAGAGACTCAATAAGAGCCACCGTGCCACGTAAAAAAGGCTTTTTAAGGACAGGGAATCTGTCAGAGATAGAGTTGATATTTTTCTTTTCCACCTCTATACGCCCTTCCGGGGTACGCACCGCCGTAGCCGTAACACCGGGGCCCCTCATCATGACCCCTTCGATGACTGCCTGTCCCCCCACCGTCAACCTATCGCTCATGGAAAACCAACCTTTCAAGTATTTCCAAAATATATATCAAACAACGAAAATCATTGTAACAATCATATCTGAAGACAGGCTGACAACCAGCAGCTGTCTTAAAAAAATAAAAGCAGAGACACCTCTTGCCAGTGCTCTGCTTCCTTTATTGCTGCTCCGATTAGTTCTTCTGATAACGCTTGTTGAACTTCTCGATACGGCCACCGGCCTGGACGTCACGCTGACGGCCAGTGAAGAAGGGGTGGCACTTGGAGCAAACATCGACGCGAAGGTCCTGCTTCGTGGAACCCGTCTTGAACGTGTTGCCGCAACCGCAAGTCACCGTAGCCTCGAAAAACTCCGGATGAATATCCTGCTTCATATCTATACACCTCACTTTCCCCAGGAACTGGGATGGATACAAGCCCGCTCGTGCAGGCTTGGTTATACCTAGCTGCCCTACGGGAAAGCTAGACAAAATGTCTTGGAAACAGACGCCCTGCGTCCATTACCCGACTATTATAGCACAGGGTATTTTCCCATGCAATACCAAAGAAAAAATCCTTGATAATTTTTCTCCCATAGAGGATAATATTATGGATACTCTACATGCGATTTTTCCACGGAAAGGATGTTTCATATATGGCAGAAAACACTTCCGCCCAAATCCGCTGCACCATGTGCAAGCGGGTCGTCACCGTCCATGACCAATACGATATGCCCATCTATGACCCGGGCACCGGCTTTGCCATTTGCAAAAGCTGCATCAGGGACATCAACCACTTTCTTGATGAGCACGACATGGCCAACGCCCAGGCCGAGCACCACGATTTCTCTGAACAGCTCACGGATATCCTGGCCAAGAACAAGCCCCATAAAATCAAGGAATATCTTGATGAGTACATCATCAACCAGGACAGGGCCAAGAAAGTGCTGTCCGTGGCGGTTTACAACCACTATAAGCGCATGAAATACGGCTACCAGGAAGATGAGACGGAAATCGAGAAGTCCAACGTCATCATGCTTGGCCCCTCGGGCTGCGGCAAGACTGCCCTTCTCTCCCATCTGTCCAAGCTGCTGGATATCCCCTTTGCGGTGACCGACGCCTCCAGCCTGACAGAAGCCGGCTTTGTGGGGGCCGACGTGGAAGTGGCTGTGCGCAACCTCTACTATGCCGCTGACAAGGATATCGAAAAGGCCGAGCACGGCATCATCTATCTGGACGAGTTCGACAAGATTGCCCGCAAGTCCGGCGCCAACAACTCCATCACCGCCGACCCGGGCCACGAAGGTGTCCAGCAGGCCCTGCTGAAAATGCTGGAGGGCAGCGTGGTGGAATTCACCGCCAGAGGCCAGCGCAAGCACCCGGAGGCCCCCACCATCAAGGTTGATACCAAGAACATCCTCTTCATCGTAGGCGGCGCCTTCGTAGGCATCGACAAGGTCATCAACAAGCGTCTCAGAAAGAGTGAGTCCGGCGCCATAGGCTTCGGTGCCGAAGTCAAGGGTGAGGATGAAAAGCCCAAGTTTGACGAGCTCATTCACCAGGTGCGCCCTGAGGATTTGATGGAATACGGCATCATCCCGGAAATCATCGGCCGTCTGCCTGTCATCTGCACCCTGGAAACCCTGGACGAGGACGCCCTGCTGCGCATCCTCACAGAGCCCAAAAATGCTCCTGTGAAGCAGTACGAGAAGCTCCTGGCCATGGATGACGTCACCCTGACCTTTGAAGAAAAGGCTCTGCGGGCCGTGGCCAAGAAGGCTATCGAGCGCAAGACCGGCGCCCGTTCCCTGAAGGGCATCATCGAAGACGTAATGCTGGATGTCATGTTCGACATTCCCAAATCCAATGAACCCAGGGAAGTCATCATCACCGAAAAATGTATCACTGAAGGCGCCCAGCCGGAAGTACACGAAATCTAAGTTCGCGCTGCGCCTTTGGCTTGCGTTCACTAAGATTTCACAGCAAAAAGGAGATTTGCCCCCAAAGGCAAATCTCCCAGCTTGTAGACAAATAGCAAACACGCTCCCATTCATGGTATAATTTCTATGGATGGGGGCGTGTTGCATGTACAGAAAGAAAAATCGTGAATTACA